>JAQGLF010000208.1 GCA_028293025.1 Alphaproteobacteria bacterium | reverse complement strand
GACGTGAACACCAAGATGTACTTCACCGCGGCGACGATGGTGATCGCGGTGCCGACCGGCATCAAGATCTTCTCGTGGATCGCGACCATGTGGGGCGGCTCGCTCACCTTCGAGACGCCGATGCTCTGGGCCCTGGGCTTCATCTTCATGTTCACCGTCGGCGGCGTCACCGGGGTGGTGCTCGCCAATGCCGGCGTCGATACCGTCTTCCAGGACACTTATTACGTCGTCGCCCACTTCCACTACGTGCTGTCGCTGGGCGCGGTGTTCTCGCTCTTCGCCGGCTTCTATTACTGGTTCCCGAAGATGTCGGGCCGGATGTATAACGAGCTGCTCGGCCAGCTTCATTTCTGGATCTTCTTCGTCGGCGTCAACATCCTGTTCTTCCCCATGCACTTCCTGGGGATGGACGGCATGCAGCGGCGCGTGCCGGATTACGGCGACGCCTTCGAGCACTGGAACTACATCGCGTCGATCGGCTATTTCATCATGGCGGCGTCGATGGTGCTGTTCTTCGTCAACGTGCTCTGGTCGCTCTTCGCCGGCCGCAAGGCGCCGAACAATCCCTGGGGCGAAGGCGCGACGACGCTCGAATGGACGTTGTCGAGCCCGCCGCCCTTCCACCAATTCTCGACCCTGCCGAGGATCGACTGACAATTCTCTCCCCTCTCGCCCGCGGGAGGGGATCAAGGGGTGGGAACGAACCATGCGCAGGCACGCTTCCGACTCACCCACCCCCCAGCCCCTCCCGCAAGCGGGAGGGGAGGATCTTTTGATATGACGACCTCCGCGCTGCCTCGGGCCGATCCCGTCACCGCCGATTGGCGCGATTTCCTCGCGCTGACCAAGCCGCGGGTGATGAGCCTCGTCGTCTTCACCGGCCTCGCCGGGCTGCTGGTCGCGCCGGTGTCGATCCATCCGGTGCTCGGCTTCACCGCGATCCTCTGCATCGCCCTCGGCGCCGGCGCCGCGGCGGCGCTCAACATGTGGTACGAGGCGGATCTCGACGCGCTGATGAAGCGGACGGCCAAGCGGCCGCTCCCCGCCGGCCGGATGGACCGCCAATCGGCGCTCCATTTCGGAATCGGCCTCGCTTGCTTCTCGGTGATCCTGATGGAGCTCGCCACCAACCGGATGGCGGCCTTCATCCTCGCAATCTCGATCCTCTTCTACGTGCTCGTCTACACGATCTGGCTGAAGCGGCGGACGCCGCAGAACATCGTCATCGGCGGCGCCGCCGGCGCCTTCCCGCCGGTGATCGGCTGGGCGGCGGCGACCGGTCACGTGGGGCTGTTGCCGGTCCTGCTCTTCGCCCTGATCTTCCTGTGGACGCCGCCCCATTTCTGGGCGCTGTCGCTGTTCGTCCGCTCCGATTATGCCGCCGCCGGCGTGCCGATGCTGCCGGTGGTGGCGGGCGCGAAGACGACCCGCCGCCATATCCTCCTCTACAGCCTGCCGATGGCCGCGGTGGCGGTCGCGCCGTGGCCGCTCGGCCTCGCCGGTCCGTTTTACGGCATCGTCGCCGGCGCCCTCAGCCTCGTCTTCCTCGCCATCGCCATCCAGGTCTGGCGCAGCCGGGCGAGCGAGCCGGCGGCGATGAAGGCGGAGAAGAGGCTGTTCGCTTTCTCCATCCTCTATCTGTTCGGCGTGTTCGGAGCCTTGGTCGCCGACCGGCTGCTGCTCGCATGAGCGCCGAGGATCCGAAGCTCGACCCCCAGCTCGACCCAAAGCCGGACGATGCCGAGATCCGCCGCCGCCAGAAGGGGCGGGCGATCGTGATGGGGGTGCTGCTCGGTCTGTTCGTGATCCTGGTCTATGCGATCACGATCGCGAAGATGAGCGTGAACCGGTGACCGCGGGCGTCCGTCCCGATCCGCGCCGCAACACCCGCACCGCGGCGATCATGGCCTGCATCGCGCTGGCCATGGCCGGCTTGGCCTTCGCCAGCGTCCCTCTCTACCGGATCTTCTGCCAGGCGACCGGCTTCGACGGCACCACCCAGCGCGCCGCCGGCGCCGCGGCGCCGGGGCCAGTGGCCGGCAAGGAAGTGTCGGTCCGCTTCGACGCCAACGTCTCGCCGACTTTGCCCTGGCATTTCGCGCCGGAGCGGAACACCCAGATCGTCCGCATCGGCGCGCGCCAGATGGCGGTATTCAGGGCGAAGAACCTCTCCGCCCGGACGATCGCCGGCAGCGCCGCCTTCAACGTCAGCCCGCCCCAGGCCGGCAAGTATTTCACCAAGATCCAATGCTTCTGCTTCACCCAGCAGGTGCTGAAGCCCGGCGAGGAGGCGCGGATGCCGGTGATCTTCTACGTCGACCCGAAGTTCGTGAAGGACCCGGACACGGCCGACATCAGCGAAATCACCCTGAGCTACACCTTTTACCCGGTGGACCAGGCTGGGAGCGGAAGCTAGAGAACCCGCGATCGGGGCGGCCGCCGCACCGCCCACACGAGGACGAACAGAGGAAGCCGCGATGGCCGGAGCGCAGAACCACCCCTACCACCTCGTCAAGCCGAGCCCGTGGCCGCTGATCGGCGCCTTTTCGGCCCTGTTCCTGTTCGGCGGGCTGGTCATGTGGATGCACGCGGTTTCGGGCGGCCCGTGGGTGTTCGCGGTCGGCGTCGCCGGCGTCCTGCTCACCATGTTCAGCTGGTGGTCCGACGTCATCCGCGAAGCCCATGGCGGCGACCATACGCCGGTCGTCCAGCTCCATCTGCGCTACGGCATGATCCTGTTCATCGCCTCGGAGGTGATGTTCTTCGTCGCCTGGTTCTGGGCCTGGTTCGATTCCGCCCTGTTTCCGTCGGCGGTGGACGCGGTCGGCGGCGTCTGGCCGCCCAAGGGCATGGAGGTGCTGAACCCGTTCGGCTTTCCGCTGCTCAACACCCTGATCCTGCTCTGCTCGGGCACCACGGTCACCTGGGCGCACCATGCGCTGATCCACGACGATCGGGACGGGCTGATCAAGGGCCTGTGGTGCACGATCCTGCTCGGCATGCTGTTCACCAGCATCCAGGCCTA
>JAQGLF010000074.1 GCA_028293025.1 Alphaproteobacteria bacterium | reverse complement strand
CGCCGCGCTGGAGGGACGGCCGTGACGGGCGCCGCCGCCGAAGCCCTGGCCGCGCTGCCGGACCTCGTCCGCGCCCATATCCTGCTCAGCTGCGCCGCCCTCGCCATCGCCATCGCGGCGGGCCTGCCGCTCGCTTTCTGGGCCGCCGGCCATCCCCGCGCGCGCGTGCCGCTGCTGGCGGCGGTCGGGCTCGTCCAGACCATTCCCTCGCTCGCTCTGCTGGCGCTCTTCTATCCCCTGCTGCTGATGATCGACCGCGCGACGAGCCTCGCTTTGCCCGCGCTCGGCTTCCTGCCGTCGCTGATCGCGCTCAGCCTCTATGCCCTGTTGCCGATCGTCCGCAACGGCGTCGCCGCGCGCGAGGGGCTCGATCCCGCCGTGCTCGAAGCCGCCGACGGCGTCGGCATGACCCGCCGGCAGCGCCTGCTCCTGGTCGAGTTGCCGCTGGGCGCGCCCGTCCTCCTCGCCGGCATCCGCACCGCGGCGGTGTGGACGATCGGCGCGGCGACGCTGGCGACGACGGTCGGCCAGCCGAGCCTCGGCAATCTCATCTTCTCCGGCCTCCAGACCGAGAATTGGGTACGGGTGCTGGTCGGCTGCGCCGCCGCCGCCGTGCTCGCCATCGTCGCCGACGCCCTGCTGGCCCTGATCGAGAGTGGCCTCTCCCGCCTCTCCGCCATGCGGACCTTCACCGGCCTCGGCCTGCTGGCGGCGGCGTTGATCGCCTCGCAGGTCCATTGGGGACATCGGCAAGACCGGCCGCTGGCGGTGATCGGCGCCAAGAACTTCTCGGAGCAATATATCCTCGCCGCCGCCATCGCCGACCGCCTCGCCGCCGCGGGCTACCGCACCGAAATCCGCGAGGATCTGGGCTCCGCAATCGCCTACCGGGCGCTCGCGGCGGGCGATATCGACGTCTATGTCGATTATGGCGGGACCTTGTGGGCCAACGTCCTCGCCCGTTCGGACAACCCGCCGGCGCCCGTGCTCCGCGCCGAGCTGGCCCGGGAGCTGCGGCGGCGCGACGGCGTCGCGGTGCTGGGGGCGCTCGGTTTCGAAAATGCCTATGCCCTGGCGATGCGGCGCAGCCGGGCGGACCAGCTCGGCGTGCGATCGATCGAGGATCTATCCGCCGTTTCGCCGCGCCTGCGCCTCGCCAGCGATATCGAATTCCTGAGCCGGCCCGAATGGCGGTCGGTAGCGGCCGCCTATCGGCTGCATTTCGCCGAAACGCGCAGCTACAGCCCGACCTTCATGTATCGGGCAGCCGCCGATGGGTCGGCCGACGTGATCTCGGCTTTCTCCTCCGACGGGCGCATTGCCGCGCTGAACCTCGTCACGCTCGCCGATCCGCGGCGGGCCCTGCCGAGCTACGAGGCTTTGCTCCTCGTCTCGCCGCGGCGCGCGCATGATGCCGGGTTCCTCGCCGCGCTTCGGCCCCTGGCCGGCGCCGTTTCGATCGACCGGATGCGGCAGGCGAATCTCATGGTCGACCGGGACGCGGACAAGAAGAGCCCGGCGGAAGCCGCACGCTGGCTGCTTCCGCCGGGTCGATAGACCGCGAGATCCTCAGGCCGGCTCCAGTTCTCCCGACACCCGCTTCGGCTCCTCGACCGGTGTGGAGCGGTATTCGGCCGGCGTCTTGAAGTCGCGCGCCGCGCCGCGGGCCTTGTCGGCGCCGCCCGGGAAGCCGCTGCGGTCGCTGTAATCGCGCCCGGTTTCCCCCTTGTTCTCCGTTGTTTCCGCGCTGAGGCTCATAGCTGTCAGCAGGTCGACGAGGGTGATCCCGCCGACCGCCGCAAGCGCGATGAAAGCGTTACGCCGCTGGCTGTCGTCGCCGCCGCGCAGGCCGGCCGCCAACGTGCCGAGATCGACGATGTCGCCGGCGACGCGCGCCCAGATCGCCGGCGCCGGCGTGTCCGAGAGCGCCCAGATGCCGGCGCCGATCTCGCGGCCGCCATAAGCGCGGAGCAAGGTCTCCTTGCCTTCGAGGCCCAAGGCGCGGCCGAGCTTGCCGGGGGCGACGATCTCGGCGAGGCCGAGGCCGAGGCTGAACCAGCCGAGGCCGCGGGCGACGCGGTCGGTGAGGGTGAGGCTGCGGTCGGGGCGGCTCGTCACCAGGGTCGATGCGATGTTCATCTCGTTTCTCCGATTTGTGGCCGCATGGTCAGGGCTTCAGCATCACCTTGATGCAGCTGTCATTCTTCTGCTCGAAGGTCCGGTACATGCCCGGGCCTTCTTCGAGCCTGGCCGTGTGGGTGATGACGAAGGAGGGATCGATCTGCCCTTCCTCGATCCGGCGGGTGAGGTCCTTGGTCCAGCGCCGGACATGGGTCTGCCCCATGCGGAAGGTGAGGCCCTTGTTCATCGCCATGCCGAACGGGATCTTGTCGACCAAGCCGCCATAGACGCCGGGGATGGAAAGCACGCCGGCGCCGCGGCAGACGTAGATCATCTCCCTCAGCACGTGCGGCCGGTCGCTCTCCATCATCGTCGCCTGCTTCACCCTGTCCATCATCGAGTCGATGTGACCGGTGGCGTGCGCTTCGAGGCCGACGCAGTCGATGCACTTCTCCGGCCCCTTGCCCTGGGTGAGGTCGTTGAGGCGCTCGACGACGCTCTCATCCTCGAAGTTGATCGTGATCGCGCCCGCCGCCTCGGCCATGCTGAGCCGCTCCGGCAGCCGGTCGATCGCGACCACCTGCTTCGCGCCGAGCAGGATGGCGCTGCGGATCGCCATCTGGCCGACCGGGCCGGCCCCCCAGATCGCGACGGTGTCGGTCGGCTGGATGTCGCACTGGACGGCCGCCTGCCAGCCGGTCGGGAAGATGTCGCCGAGGAACAGGGCCTGCTCGTCGGTGAGGCTGTCGGGCACGGGAATATGGGTGCCTTCGGCGAAGGGGACCCGCAGATATTCGGCCTGGCCGCCCTGATAGCCGCCGGTCAGGTGGGTGTAGCCGAACAGGCCGGCGGTGGCATGGCCGAATACCTTGTCGGCCATCGCCTTGTTGCGGTTCGAGCGCTCGCACAGCGAATAATTGCCGCGCCGGCATTGATCGCATTCGTCGCAATTGATGGTGAAGGGGATGACGATCCGGTCGCCCTTCTTCAGCTTCGACACGTCCGAGCCGGTCTCGACCACCTCGCCCATCATCTCATGGCCGATGACGTCGCCCGGCATCATCGCGGGGATGTAATTGTGGAAGAGATGGAGGTCGGAGCCGCAGATTGCGCAGCTCGTGACCTTGATGATGGCGTCCTTGGGATCCTCGATCTCGGGATCGGGGATGGTGTCGCACCTGATATCCTGCTTGCCGTGCCAGACCAGCGCTTTCATGGAAATTTCTCCCTATGGTGCCGCTCGAACGATCCGGACGCGCGTCCGGTCCCCGCCGGTCGGCGCAATGCCGCCTCGCTTTGCCGCAAGGTCCGCGAAACACCTGAAACATCGGCCCTTTTCCGGAAGCGCCGGCCGGAACCCGGCAGCCGCCCCGGCGGTTGCTCAACCCGATCTCAGCAGGAGGATTTCTCATGGCGACCAAGACCGAGGCGAGGCGGAACGGCGGCAGGTCCGGCGGCGGACAAGGCCGCGCGTCCGGCCGGGGCAACGGCAATGCCGGCGTGATCGCGGGCGCGGCGCTCGCCGGCGCGGCGATCGGCATCGCCGCCAATGTCGGGCGCAAGCTCTTCGTCCAATTCTCGAGCGGCGCGACCGGCGACTGGCTCGACGCGCTGAAGACCGAGCATAAGCTGACCCTCGCCCTGTTCGACAAGATCGAGGCGACCGACGACAGCCAGACGATGATCCGCGCGCACCTGCTCACCAAGCTCAAATATGCGCTCGATAAGCATGCGGTCGAGGAGGAGAACGTCATCTACCCGGCGCTGCGCGAGGCGAACCTCGCCCATGACGCGGACGCGCTCAACTCCGAACATGGCTATGTGAAGACCTATCTCTACGAGCTCGAGACGCTGCCCAAGCACAGCCCCGACTGGCTCGCCCGCGTCCGCGATTTCCGGGCAATGATCCAGGAGCATATGCGGATGGAGGAGGACGAGGTCTTTCCGAGCTTCCGCCAATTGCTGTCGCCGACCCAGAACGCCCGGCTGACGGCGATGATGAACAAGGAAGGGTTCAAGGTGGCCTGAACAGGTCCTCCCTGCTTTTGCAGGGGAGGGGGACAGGCTGGGGCCGGCTCGGTGCCATTGCCCCTCCACCGCACTTCGTGCGGTCCCCCTCCCCTGAGCCTTGCTCAGGGGAGTATTGTTCCTAAGCCAGCTGCCCGTGGCAGTGCTTATATTTGCGGCCGGAGCCGCAAGGGCACGGGGCGTTGCGGCTCACCTGGGCGAGCTCCGCCACGTTGACGTCGTCGGGCATGGCCGGTTGCTCGATCTGCAGCGGCGGCAGGCGCGAGAGGATGTTGCCGGTGCCCGCGTCGACATCCGCCGTGTCGTCGTCGCCGGTGAACGGGTCGATATGGTTGGTGATGAAATCCGGCAGGCCCTGAAATCCCTGAAGATTCTGCAGATTCTGAAGATTGGGGAGCGGCGGCAGGTCCGGCAGGCCCGAATAATCCGGCATGTCCTGCAGCTCGGGCTGCGACATGCTGAAGCTGGCGGTCGCCAGCGTCCGCGTCACGTCCTCGCGGATCGCGATCAGCATCCGCTCGAACAGCTGGAAAGCCTCGTGCTTATATTCGTCGATCGGCTTCTTCTGGGCATAGGCGCGCAGGTGGATGATCTGGCGTAGCGCATCGAGCATCGCCAGATGCTCCTTCCAATGATGGTCTAGCGACTGGAGCAGGATGCTCTTTTCGACCTGGATCGCGCTCTCCGGCGGCAGCTCCGCCATCTTCTCCACGATCTGCGCCTCGACGATCGCCTGCACGCGATCGACCAGCATCTCGGGCTCGACCGATTCCTCCTTCAGCCAGTCGTCGATCGGCGGCGCGATGCCGAAGACGTGGGTCAGGCGCTCCTTCAGCAGCGGCAGATCCCATTGCTCGGGATAGGTGTTGGGCGGGCAAGCCTCGCCGACGATGGCGTTGACCGCTTCCGCGCGCATGTCGGTGACGACGTCGCCGACCGTCTCCGCATCCATGATGTCGGCGCGCTGCTCGTAAATGACCTTGCGCTGGTCGTTCATGACGTCGTCATATTCGACGACCTGCTTGCGGATGTCGTAATTGCGCGCCTCGACCTTCTTCTGCGCAGTCTCGATCGCCTTCGAGATCCAGGGCGAGATGATCGCCTCGCCGTCGGCGAGATTCTTGTTCATCAGCCGCGAGAACATGGTCTGCGGGCCGAAGATCCGCAGCAAATCGTCATCGAGGCTGAGATAGAAACGCGACAGACCGGGATCGCCCTGGCGGCCCGAGCGGCCGCGCAGCTGGTTGTCGATGCGCCGGCTCTCATGGCGCTCGGTGCCGAGCACGAACAGGCCGCCGGCGGCGATCACCCTCTCCTTCTCCTCGTCGACCTCCTGCTTGATCGCGGCGATGGCGGCCTCGCGCTCGGGCCCCTCCTCCATCTCCTTGAGCTCGTCATTGACCCGGAACTCGATATTGCCGCCGAGCTGGATGTCGGTGCCGCGGCCGGCCATGTTGGTGGCGATCGTCACCACCCCGGAGCGGCCGGCCTGGGCGACGATATGGGCTTCATGCTCGTGGTAGCGGGCATTGAGGACTTCGTGCTTCACGCCTTCGCGCTCGAGATATTCGGAGAGCAATTCCGACTTCTCGATCGAGACGGTGCCGACGAGGACTGGCTGGCCGATCTCCTGCTTCTCCTTGATCCCCTTGGCGATGGCGGCGAACTTGTCGCCCTGGTTCTTGTAGAATTCGTCCTCCTCGTCGGTCCGCCGCACCGGCAAATGGGTGGGGATGGTGACAACGTTCATCTTGTAGATGTCCCAGAACTCCGATGCCTCGGTGGCGGCGGTGCCGGTCATCCCGGAGAGCTTGGGGTAGAGGCGGAAATAATTCTGGAAGGTGATCGAGGCGAGCGTCTGGTTCTCGGGCTCGATGTTGACGCCCTCCTTGGCCTCCACCGCCTGGTGCAGGCCGTCCGACCAGCGCCGGCCGTCCATCATCCGGCCGGTGAACTCGTCGATGATGATCACCTTGCCGTCCTTGACGATATAATCGGTATCGCGCTTGAACATGACGTTCGCGCGCAGCGCCTGGTTCAGATGGTGGACGACCAAAGTGTTCTCGAAATCGTAGAGGTTCGAGCCGAACAGCAAGCCGGCATCCTCGAGCAGCCGCTCCATCTTCTCGGTGCCGTCCTCGGTGAGCACGACCGAGCGCTGCTTCTCGTCGAGGTCGTAATCGATCGGGTCGAGGCCCTTCACGATCTTATCGACCGACATGTAGAGCTCGGACTTGTCGTCGGTCGGGCCCGAGATGATCAAGGGGGTGCGCGCCTCGTCGATCAGGATCGAATCCACCTCGTCGACGATGGCGAAATTGAAATGGCGCTGGACCATCGATCCGCGCTCGTACTTCATGTTGTCGCGCAGATAGTCGAAGCCGAACTCGTTATTGGTGCCGTAGGTGATGTCCGAGCCATAGGCCATGCGGCGCTGCTGGTCGGTGAGGTTGGGGACGATGACGCCGACGCTCATGCCGAGGAAGCGGTAGATCTGGCCCATCCAGTCGGCGTCGCGGCGGGCGAGATAGTCGTTGACGGTGACCACGTGGACGCCCTTCCCTTCGAGCGCGTTCAGATAGACGGCGAGCGTCGCGACCAGGGTCTTGCCCTCGCCGGTGCGCATCTCGGCGATCTCGCCGCGGTGGAGGACGATGCCGCCGATCATCTGCACGTCGTAATGGCGCTGGCCGAGCGTGCGCCTGGCCGCCTCCCGGACGGTGGCGAAGGCTTCGGGGATGAGATCGTCGAGATCCTCGCCCTCGGCCAGGCGCTGGCGGAACAGGATGGTCTGGCGGGCGAGCTCCTCGTCGGTCATCGCCGAGATGGTCGGCTCGAAGCCGTTGATCCGCTCGACGATCTTCCCCAGGGACCTGACGTAACGGTCGTTCGAAGACCCGAAAATGGCTTTGGCAACTCCGCCGAACATGCTGGAAATCCCCGTGATAAGCTGGTGAAACGGTGCACGTATCGCGCACGCGGGCTGAAGTCTGTCGGAGGGGCCCGGACGATCGGGCCGGAAAGTCTATTCGAGCCGACGTTCGTCCACAGGCGCAAGGCGGTGAAGGACCGCCGGGGCCGCCGGATAGAATGCGCGAACGGCAACAGGCGCCGCTTCGGCGGGCCGGTCGAGGGCAAGGGCGATCTCCGCCTTGTGCGCAGCCGCCGGCGCGATCTCGAGGACGGCCGCCACGGCAATGGCATGTTCCACATGGCGCGGCTCGACGGTCCGGTCCCCAGAGATCAATCCGGTGAGACCGGCAAACATCGCCGAGAGGAACAGCAATATCTGCACGCGTGCATCCATCAGCCCGCGCTCATCGTGAGCGCGCGGGGTGGGACATAGTGATTGGCAGCGGCGGCGTCCATGGGTTCCGCAAGGATTGACCCCGGGCGCGGTGCCGGACTAGCCGGCGGCTATGGACGAAAAGCCCTGGACCGGCGGCTGTGCCTGCGGTGCCGTCCGCTACGCGCTCCTGAGCGCGCCCTTCGATGCCGGCTGGTGCCATTGCCGCACCTGCCAGCTGAACAGCGGCGCCCCGGCGATGGTCTTCGCCAGCGTGGCCGCCAGCAAGCTGGTCTGGACGAAGGGCGAGGACCGGCTAAAGCGCTTCCAGTCGAGCAGCTTCGGCCATCGCGTCTTTTGCGGCGATTGCGGCACGCCTTTCCTGATGGAGGTCGATCACCAGCCCGAGACAGTCGATTTCAGCGTCGCCACCCTGGACGAACCGGAGCGGGCCCCGCCCGGCTTCCACATCTTCTGGGGCAGCCGGATCGGCTGGTTCGAGCCGAAGGACGCGCTTCCGCGGCATGAGAGGTTCAGGCCGGATACGCGGGGGCTGGAAGGGACGGAGCCGCCCACCTAAATCCTCCCCTGCATTCGCAGGGGAGGATTTGGCGCTTAAAGCTGCCCTTCGAGCCAGCTCTGCAGCTGGGTCTTCGGGGCGGCACCGACCTTGGTGGCGGCGGGCGCGCCGTTCTTGAACAGGATCATCGTCGGGATGCCGCGGACGCCGTAGCGGGCGGGCGCATCGGGATTGTCGTCGATGTTGAGCTTCAGGACCGTCACTCTGTCACTCAGCTCGCGGCCGATCTCCTCGAGCGCGGGAGCGATCATCCGGCAGGGACCGCACCATTCGGCCCAGAAATCGACGAGGACCGGCTTGTCGGACGCGATCACATCGGCGTGGAAGCTGTCGTCGGTAACGCTCTTCGTGCCCATTTCAATCTCCTTGGGGATCCAGGGCGATGTAGGGAGACGATGGCTGCGGCTCAACCTCCCGGAGCCGGGGAATATGGCGGGCGATCAGCTCGGCCGGCAGATCGTGGACGACCGGCGCCGCCGTATAGAGCAATTTGGCCTCGATCCGGCGGCGGGGGAAGATCAGCTTGAGCGCTTCGGCATAGGCCGCCATCTGCCGCAGGTGCGCGATCGGGATGTCGGCGAGCGAGGCCGGCGCCTTCCGTCCGGTCTTGAAGTCGGCGAGGACGATCCGGTCGTCCTCGATGAGCAGCCGGTCGACCGTCCCCGACACGACCAGGCCGTCCGCGACGACCGCCGCGATCGGCGCTTCGGCGAGCGCGGCCGGGCCGAACAATTCGGCATAAGCGGGATCGCCGATGACCCGGCAGGCATCGGCGACCAGAGCGCGGCGCAGCGCCGGATCGGCGACGCCCGCGGACCGTTCGAGCCAGCGCTCTGCCCGCGCCGCCCTTTCCTCGAGCGGCACGTCGGGGAGCCGCTCGAACAGGCGGTGGAGCAGCCGTCCCCGTTCCGCCGCGTCGCGCATCGCCGCCGAGGGCGGTGGATCGGCGACATCCTCGTCCCCGAGCGACGAGGGTGCCAGCGGGCGCGGCGGCCTGGCCTCGATCGGCGCCGGACGGCGGAGCCAGGCAGGGCCGGCGGCGGCGCCGCG
>JAQGLF010000369.1 GCA_028293025.1 Alphaproteobacteria bacterium | reverse complement strand
TGTGACGACGACGGGTGGCCGGTCCGGCTGGCCGACGATGAGGACCGGGCCGCTCGTCGGGTCCCATTGCGCGGGGACGGTGTAGGTGCCGTCGCCATTGTCGACCGGATCGCCGGTGATCGTCGTCCCGGCGCCGCCCGTCAGGGTCAGGCCATCGCCGCGGCCCGGGCCGACGAGATTGCCGTACTGATCGGAAGGCGTGATCACGATCGTTCCGGCCGCGGAACCGTCAGGCGCGGTGCCGGTCTGATGGGGATCGACGCCAGTCCGGCCGGGATCGACGCCCGGCTCGACATGGACCGTCCATTGGAGCTCGCGGCTTGAGATGCAGCCTTCGCCGTAGGTGGCGACGCAATGGAACGTGTATTCGCCCTCCACCGTGAGGAGATCGTCGAACGGCCGTCCGAACAGCCCGTCCGGTTCGAAGGCGCCGCCGGTGCCGCCCGGTGTGCCGACGAGATCCCAGGTTTGGGTGGCGTAGGCGACCGGCGGCTTGCCAGTGCGGGCGGCGATGGCGCGCAACGTCGCTTGGCGGGCGGGGATGGTGTCCCCGCCAATGGCGAGCGGCGCCTTCAATCCTTCGCGCGCGAGCAGGTTCCCCGCCGCGTCGGTCGGCCGGGTCACGGTGACCGTCACCTGGGCGTTGTCGGGGGAGCCGCCGCCGCTTCCATAGGCGAGGAAGACCGTCGGGTTGATACTGTCGCCCGTGTAGAAACGAGCCGGCGCGGGCACGCGACGGAGGGTAGGACCGCCGCTGGCGATGACGTTGATGAAATAGCGCGTCTCGGGCGCTGGAGGCGGGAACTCGCCGCCGCCGCCGGGGCGGAAGGCCACGACCTGCCATTTGCCGTCGCGCTCGCCCCCATGCGGCAATGGCACCTTGAGGAAGGTCCAGCTCCGCCCGGTCGAGGAATCGGTGCCCGCCGCTCCGGCCGTGAACACCGCCCCGCCGGGGGGATGGACCTCGATCATCAGCGTTGTGTCGGTATTGTCCCAGCCGACGACGATTGTGATTCGCTCCTCGCCGCAGACGTTGAACGGGAACGGCTCGCCGCGGTGCTGGTTCGCCGCGAGGACGAATTCAGGATCGGCGAGGAGCCCGGCCTCGAAGATGTTGCCGAAGGCCTGCGAGAAGTACTTTTCGAGCTGCAGGCTGCTGTCGGCGCGGGCGTAGCGGCCGTTATGCGCCTGGGCGAGCGAGGTCAGCAGATTGCCGTCGAGGTCCCCATCGGCGCCGTAGCCAATCGCGTCGATGTCGATCCCGGAGATGGCGCTCTGGACGCTCATGTCGCCGACCATCGGGCCGGTATTCTGCAGGCCGTCGGTGAGCAGCATGATGGTGCGCGGATTGGCGCCGCCGGCGGGGAGCTGCTGCGCCGCCGTCTTGAGGCCGCCGCCGATCGTCGTTGCGCCGTCGGCGACGAGCCCCGCCATGATGCCGCCGGTGAACGGCGCGGGGCCGACCAGGCTCTGCTTGTTGGCGGCGGTCGCGTTGTGGAGCGAAAAGTCGAGATGGGGGCCGGTGCTGAACGAGACGAGGCCGACGCGATTGCCCGTGCCGGTGCGGACCAGCTGGACGAACAACGAGGCGGCGTCGCGCGCCTCGTCGATCTTCGGCCGCCCGCTCGCCCCGGACAGCGACATGCTGCCGGAGCGGTCGAAGACGATCATCACGTCGCGGCTCGCCGGCGGCGGCACCGGCGGGTTGGCGACCTGCTGGAGGATGCTGGCCGCCGGATAGTAGCGCAGGAAGGAACTGGCGTTCGCGCAGGGATCGCCGTCGGCGAGCACGCCGACGATGCGGCCTGCAGCGTCGAACAGGCCGGAGCCGGAGCTGCCGCCCGACACGCTGAAGCTGTGGGGCACGCGCACGTTGTTCGCATCGCTCGACACGACGGTGGCGAAGCCTTGGCCGTGCGGAATGGACAGCTTCTTCACCGCCCCGTTCGGATGGTGAAGGCCGAACACCTGCTCGCCCGCACCCGGAACGTCATGGCGCATCTGGATCGGCGGAAGGCCGGGGGGCACGTCGAGCTGGAACAGGCAATAATCGATCTGGTCGGAGTTCGGGGTCCAATGCTGGGCCACGACCTTCTTCACCTTGAAGAAGCGCGGCGCGTAGGTGCCCGGACGGTTGCCGTTCTTGTCGGTCTGGTAGTTGAAGATAACCGAGCTGCTGCGGGCATGCTCGTCCGGCTCGGCCATGCAGTGGCCGGCGGTGATGACGAGGTCTGGGCCGATCAGGGTGACCGAGCAGGTGGAGAGGACATCGATCTGCGGGTTCTGGAACTCGGACTTGTCGACGTGGATGATCATCCCGACGCTCGGGGCCACGTCGCGGCGGAGATCGCCGGCGGCGACCGTCTCGATATTCTCCCAATTGGGCGGCTGTGAGCAGAACCAGAAGGGATCGTAGATCGGTTCGACATAGTGGGAGTCGATCAGGAACGGGTCGCAATTGGAGAGGGCATTCGGATCCTGGTCGCCCGGATGCCGCTCGCCGCGGCCATATTTGTCGAGGATGACGCTGCCGGCGGGGCCTCCTCCATCCCGTATGTAGCGGATCGGGACCTTTCCGTCGGCGAAGGCCTGGACATTGACGGGCCGCGTCCAGAAGTCGGCGCCGTTGGCGGCGGTGAACACGTCCATCGTGTCGGCGCCGCCATAGCCGAGATCGACCTCGAGCCGGTTGTTGCCCGGCATGCTGGCACCGCTGAAATGGAGAATGAGGAGCTTCGTGCCGGTGGCAGCGACGACGTGCTGGAACTTCAGGGTCCAGGTGTCGGGCCCGTCGGTTGGCGGGCCCGCGTCCGGTCCCAGATGAATGGCTGGCGAGACGGTCTGGACCGTACCCACAATGTGCGACATGGCGCCCCTCCCTCGACGGAAGGAGTCACCGGCGCGTGCTACCCGCCGGCTTCTCCGTCGATCCCCTGTGGGAACTTACGCCATTCGCGACGGATACACAAACGCTACCCGTTTTTGTCTTGAAGTAACTTACAAACTGATGGAATCGCCTACGATTCCACTGCCTCTCGACTACGGAGGACCATCGGTTCGGCGGGCGAACGCCAAGCCGGAGCTTGGAGCGAAACGCCCGCTGAACGCAGATTTGGGCGATCGGGTTCTGGCCGGAGGGAGAGCGCCGCCTTTGTACCCGCGCTCAACCGCCGCGGACTAGGGGCGGAACCCAGCGCTAGTCACATCGGTGGCGACTTCTTGCGCCTCGCCTCGTAAGTTGGATTCAGTCGCGGCCGCTCTGCCTCGACGCGTTTCGGATGGATCATCCCGGTTATGCTTTTCTCCCGCTTCCTGCGCCTTCCATCGAACGACATGGCCATCGACCTCGGCACAGTGAATACGGTCGTCTACGTGCGAGGGAAGGGAATCGTGCTCAATGAACCTTCGGTCGTCGCGATCGAGACGACCAACGGCATCAAGCGCGTAAAGGCGGTCGGCCGGGACGCCAAGCTGATGATGGGGAAGACGCCCGCCCACATCCAGGCGATCCGACCGCTGCGTGACGGCGTCATCGCCGACATCGACGTCGCCGAGCAGATGATCAAGCATTTCATCGACAAGGCACATGGCGGACCCTCCCGCCTGCCACGTCGCCCCGAAATCGTCATCTGCGTGCCGTCCGGCTCCACCTCCGTCGAGCGCCGGGCGATTCGCGATGCGGCCACGAACGCGGGTGCTTCGAGGGTCTGGCTGATCGAGGAGCCGATGGCCGCTGCAATCGGCGCCGGGCTGCCAGTGACGGAGCCTGTCGGCGCGATGGTGGTGGACATCGGTGGAGGGACGACCGAAGTCGCCGTATTGTCGATGCGGGGCTTGGCCTACAGCACGTCGGTCAGGGTGGGCGGCGACAAGATGGACGACGCGATCACTGCCGCCGTTCGCCGCAAATACAATCTCCTGGTCGGCGAGGCGACCGCCGAGCGCATCAAGCACGAGCTCGGTAGCGCGCTCCCGCCGAGGGGCGACGCTTCAACCATACGAGTGCGGGGCCGTCACTTGTCGGCCGGAATGCCTCAGGAGATCCTCATCAGCCAGGCTGAGGTTGCCGATGCCATTGCCGAGCCCGTGGCCAATATCATCGGTGCGGTCCGGACGGCGCTCGAGAACACGGCTCCCGAGCTTGCCGCCGACATCGTCGATCACGGTATCATGCTGACCGGCGGCGGGGCCCTGCTTCAGCGGATGGATGAGGCGCTATCGCTTGCCACCGGCCTGCCGGTTACCGTCGCAGATGATCCCCTGATCTGCGTGGCGATGGGCGCCGGGCGGGCTTTGGAAGATCCCGATTATCGCGGCGTGTTGACGGAAGCGTAAGCGTGCTTGTCGCGGGAAGTGGCCTCCATCTTTTCCTCTGGCACGGGGATCACAAGCCCACAGACGTACATGGCTCAAGCTCCTTCCATATCGGATTCACGACAGCCGTTGAGGCGCAAATGGATGTCCCGGTACGCCGCCCCTATCAGCTCGGTTAGGCCAGCAGCGTCGATCGGCCGGCCCCAACGCAGTTTCGCATGCCGCATGCGCTTGCCGGTGCCTTCGAGAAGGCCAGCGGGATCGTTCAGCGCCGCGCCATGGAAGAAGCCGACATTCACATGGAGGCTGAAAGCGTTGACGTAGCCGAATGCGGCGTCCCCCACGCATGCCGTAGGATGCCCATCGTGGAGGAGCTCCCGAACATCCGTTCCGCATGCACGCATGCGTCCGAACCATGGCTTTGCCAAACGCCGCAGCTCGTCATCGCCCGCTGCGAACCAAGCCTCGACAAGCGGGTCCTTCCTGGCGGCGCCCGGGAGCCGAAAGATTTGGGTCATCGGATAAGATTGCCACTGATATCGACCATGTCCAGTGAGATACTCGTTCAAACAACAGCGGATGCATTGCCGCATCTTGCACGAATGACCGCTTCCGGCGTTGCAGGTCGAGCGCCTGAACGGAGAGATTGGCGCAAATCGGCACCTGACGCTGCAGTGCCGGAATTTTGCCGATTAGCTGACCGGCCATCACATTCATGTCGGGTGCGCCACCTCTGCATGAACCGGCACATTTCAGGTAAGTCAGCTTCGGCAACCCAAGGTTGTGACTCGTGAAGGAGGGCAAGTTGCACGAGGAAACAGGCTTTGAAGACAGCGGGGAGGCGGCCGCGCTCCGCTTCCTCCTTCGCGACCTCGGCCCTTACGAATTCATCACGCCGACGCCTGCCACCCACCGGCGCTTCCTCGAGCGGAACCCGCGCGCCGCCCGCGACCTGCGCGACGTGTTCGGATGGAGCCTCCCCTTCGAGCCGGGGCTGCTGCCGGCCCGGCTGTTGCGAATCCTCCAGCAGGGGGGCCTTCTGGCAAGCGCCGAAGGTGGCCGGCTGCGCAGCAAGGTCCGGGTGTCGACCCTCGGCGGCCTTCGCTTCGTCCATTCCGCTTATCCGACCGATGCGCGGGATTCGGTGTTCTTCGGTCCGGACAGCTATCGCTTCGCCCGCTTCCTGCGCGCGCAGCTGCCGAAGGCCTCCCCCGGGCGGCTGGTGGATATCGGGGCCGGGAGCGGTGTCGGCGGCATCGTCGCCGCCTTGCTCCCCGGCGCCGCGATCACCCTGCTCGATGTGAACCCCACCGCCTTGCGCTTCGCCGCGGCGAACGCGGCCGCGGCTGGCGTCCCGGTGGCGCTGATCGAGGGGAAAAGTCTGAACGAGGTCTCCGGGCGGATCGACCTGGCAATCGCCAACCCGCCCTACATCATGGACGATGCGGAGCGCGCCTATCGCCATGGCGGCGATCTGCACGGCGCCCGGGTCTCGCTCGACTGGGCGCTGGAGGCGGCGGAGCGTCTGACCCCCGGCGGCACCATGCTGCTCTACACGGGTGTCGCGATCGTCGACGGGCGCGACGCGCTCCGGGAGGCACTGGGCAAAGGGCTCCCCTCGCTCGGCTGCGCCCTCACCTACGAGGAGATCGATCCGGATATTTTTGGGGAGGAGCTGGAACAGCAATCCTATCGGGACGTCGAACGGATCGCGGCCGTGGGCGCGGTGATCACGAAACGCGGCTGAAATCCAGATAACGGATCGTCAGCTCTTCTCCCTCTGCGATGTCGCGCGCGGCGGAGAAGTTGAAGATCTCGTCGGAGGTGACGTTCGCCTGCTCGCCGGGAGCCGGCTCATTGAGATACCAGCCGGGCGTCAGATTGTGGAAATTGGCCGGGCAGCCGATCCTGCCGTCCTTGTGGATGCCGAAATCCATGTAGAAGGCCCGCGCCGCCGGCGTCGGATCCGAGGCTTCCAGCGCGGCTTTCTCCACCCAGACCAGATCGACAGCGTCGTTCTCGAAGATGTTCGTTCCCTCGGGGATGGGCCGGATGGCGAAGACGCCGATGCCGTGGACGGCGGAGAGACCCAGCCGGACGTAGACGTCCTCGTGCGGCAGCTTGCGGGGCATTCGCCGGTCCGGTCAGGCGCTTGGCTGGGGCTTGGGGCCGCTGCCGGGGACGGGGGGGGCGAAGCGGCGGCCGGGCAGCATCTCGAAGGCAGGATCGAATTCGGAATAGTCGCAGGTCATCTCTTCGCCCGCTTCGATCCGCCGGACCGCATAGCCGGCGTCGGGATCGGCGAAGCAGGTGTTGGGAGCGGTCGAATGGTTCATGAAGCGGCCATTGTCGAGCTCGAGCACGGTCAGGGACGGATCGTGCGGATAGGGGTAGCCGTAGCGCTCCGCGAAGGTGCGGAACGTCGCGGGAAGGCCGGCGATCTCGTCATGGCGAATCAACCGGTCGAAACCCGGATCCAGCTTCCAGATCAGCGCCCCGGCCGGGATCGCTTCGCTCGCGAAGACGCCCACCCCCTCGATCGTCGAGGGCGCGACATAGGATGGTATCAAAAGCATCTGTCTCTCCTGCTCGCGCCGAAACGCGTCGTTTCGCATCCGGTGCCAACGGTGAGTCGATGGAGAAGATTTAGCTAGGGCCGCAGGGGCGGATCGAGCAGCCCGAGGCGCTCCAGCCGCTCGAATTCGCCGTCGATGAGCCGATCGCCGATGTCGAGCCGGTAGCGTCCGTCGGGCACGATGATCCGGCCGAGGCGCCGGTAGACGAGCCGCTTCGCCTCCGGGATGGTGGCGGCGACGCCGGTCACCACCATCGTCCAGCCGTAAAGGCCGCTGGTCACATAGCGCTCGCCCTCCCGCCCGACCTCGCCGAAATGGACATTGCGCCAGTCATTGAGGTCGAACGGCTCGCCGAAGAAGATCGGCAGCCCCACCGCCGCATCGACCTGCTTGCGCGAATAAGGGAAAGGCGGAATGGTCAGCAGCACGCCCAATGAGAAGCCCGGCACGGTTTCGAACGCGCGCGCGGAGCCGGAAACCATCATCGCCAGCAGGCGGGCCCAGGACGTCTTCTGGATCGGATCGAGGATGGCGAAGCCGGGATAGCCGAAGCGGCTGGTCAGCTCGAGCGGCCAGATCCCCTCCTCGTTCACGATCGTGTTGAGGTTGACGTAGCCGACATGCCCGGCCTCGCGCAGATGGGGCTCGAGCCGGGCGAGCGTTTTCTCGAAGAAAGCGGTGCCGCGGTCGTAGGTGGCGACCGTGCCCATCTCGCCGGTGAGCTCGCCCATGTCGCCGGCGAAGAAGCGCTTATGCTCCCAGTCGAGGCAAGCGGGGCGCAGGAACTTGCGGCCGTCGAAATAAGCGCCGACGCCCATCTCGACGCCGGCGATGTAACGCATCAGGATGAAGCGCGCATCGGCGCCTCGGCGGGCAAGCTTCGCCGCGAGCATGGCGCGGACGTCCTCGCCGTCCTCCAACTGGCCGATATAATTGTCGCCGGAGTCGAAATCCGGGCCGCTATATTTGAGCACGTAGCGGCCGGGATTGGCGGCGAGGAAGGCGTCCGCCTCGGCGCCGTCGGAAAATTCCCAAACATGGCCCTGGGGGAAACCGAGCTGGGCCAGGAAAGCCTGGGCGAAGGCGCGATCATTCTCCAGGCGATCGCCGAAGGCGCTGCCGCCGATCACGTTGAAGCCCTGGCGGCGAAGCGCGTCCTGCCGCGCGCCGAAGCCTTCGGAGACCGATTCGAACAGGATGATGCCGTCGGCGCCGGCCTCCCGAACCCAGTCGAGCTCCCCCTCCCAGTCGGGCGAGCGCGGGACGAGCCCGGCCAGGGTCCCCTCCGCCAGAGGCTCGGTCACCGCGACCCTGACTTCGTGCCCCTCGGCCAGGAGGCGCAGATAGAGGGCGCCTAGGTCGCAGGTTTCGGTGACGCCCAGGAAACGCATTGCATCCATCCGCTTTGGCCGCGCGCGGCGGCAGGTATAAGCTTATAACAAGCAAGCTTGCTTTGACTTACCCTGAGAACCTTCGGGGGTGCTTCAAGGGCATATCGGACGCGATCGCCAACGTCGTTCCTTTCCTCGTCGGACGCCCTCGGACCAACGACGGGCAGAACGCGCAACGACCGTCAGTTCTGCTTCGTCCCCGACCAGGATGCGTCGGCGTCCGAGATCATCAGGGTGGGCGGCGTCCGCGTCGGGTCGTAGAGGAACACCTCCGCACCGCCTGCATTCTGGATCGTGTCCATCGCCCGCGTCAGCGTCGCGGTGAAGGCAGGCAGGCGGGCATAATCGGACGTCACCCGCACCTTGTTCGGCCCGATCTTCGCGACATCGATCCGCACGTCCGAATGCGAGGACCCGCGCGCATCCGAGATGACGTCGCCGAAATAGCTCCCCTGCGCCGCGTCGGCGAGATCGTGGCGCGGGACGGGGGCGGCGTGGCCGGGCGCGGCCGGCGCGCCGGCGGGAAGCAGGAGGGCCGCCGCCAGCGGCGCGAGCAGCCAGGATCCAAAGCGTTTCGGCATCAGGCATCTCCGACCGTTGACGCGCGCAGCTTACATCAATCGGCGAGGCCGGAGTAGCAGGGGATGGAGGCATGGCGACCGGTGGCGCTGCCTCCCGCCCGGGGAGCGTCGCGTGATCGGGCCGCCCGTCATGGGCGAGGCCTCCGGCCCGCATCCTCCACGACCGAGCGCAGCGCCGCAAGCACCAGATCGGGCTGGTCCTGGTGGACCATGTGGTTGCTCTTTTCGGCGGTGATCAGCCGGCCGCGGGAGGACAGGCTGACCATCCTCTTCTGGCCGGGCAGCCAGAAGGGTTCGAGCCGGGCGAACGGCCCGGGAAAAGGCTTGCCGTGGGTGATCGCGACCACCGGCAGGTCGCCGAGGCTTCCCATCCCAGTGGGCAGCGCGTTGCTGGGCGTCGCCGCCGCGGCTTCGATGGACTTCAAATCGCCGGCGATCGCGGTGAAGAATGAGGGCCGGGCGGTGATTGCGGCGGCGAGCCTCTCGTCTTCGCGGGAAACCGCGCCGCCCTCATGGTCCCCGCGGGAAAAGGCGCCGACGAGCCGCATGATGCCGAGCGCCGCCGCCGCGCGCATCGCCGCCACGATCGGCCGCGACTGGCGGATGAAGCGGAGGTAATC
Organism: Alphaproteobacteria bacterium; assembly: GCA_028293025.1. GTDB lineage: Bacteria > Pseudomonadota > Alphaproteobacteria > Sphingomonadales > Sphingomonadaceae > Allosphingosinicella. The sequence goes on along the minus strand of JAQGLF010000369.1, from coordinate 4,914 downwards.
GGGATGGAAGGCGATGCTCTCCTCGATCGCGTCGACCATCACGATACCCGCCGTCTCCCTCGGATAGGCGCGCGAGAAGGCGCGGACGACGAGGCCGCCATAGGAATGGGCGACGAGGATATAGGGCCCCTTCACGCCCGCCGCCTTGAGCAGATCGTGGAGATCGGCGGCGCGTTCCTCGACCGTCTGGAAGGCCGGCGCCGGCGGGCTCCAGCCATAGCCGGCGCGGTCGTAGAGGCAGAAATGCGAAAAGCCCGCCGCCTTCTTCTGGAGCGCGCGCCAGAGGATGGCGGGCTCGCCGGCGCCCTGCTCGACGACCATCGCCGGCGCTGCCGCGTCCCCCTCGCACAACAGGTGAAGCGACCGCCCGCCGCTTATGCCGACCATCGTCCCGGGAGGGGGGAGACGGCGGGCATCGATCGCTTCGGCGATGCGCTCGCCGATCAGCCCGGTGAGGATCAGGACTGCCAGCCCCATGCCGATCCGAATCGTCCAAAACAGCATGTCGGCCTCCCCTGAAGAAAATATACATACTTGTATTTTTTCTTGTTGTATAGTCGGTCCATGCCACGCAGCCGTGACTCCGCTCCCTCAGCCCCCGACGAGAATGCCGGCCTCTCCAAGCGGGAACGGACGAAAGCTGCCCTGATCCGGGCTGCGGCCGAGCTGATCGGCGAGCACGGCTATGAGCGGACCAGCATGGAGGCCGTGGCCGCGCGGGCGGGCATGAGCCGGGGGGCGATCTACGGCAATTTCGCCAGCCGGGACGAATTGTTCCTGGCCGTCGCCGGTCATTTCTGGCGGCCGATCGCGCCGGCCTTCCCGCCGGACTCCTCCTTCGCGGAGCGGATGCGGATCCTCGGCGCGGCCGTCGCCCGGGAAGCGGCCGCGCGCCGCGCCGTCGCCGTCGGCGCCGTCTCCTTCCAGCTCTACGCGCTCACCCATCCCGAGTTGCAGGCACGGCTCGCGGCGATGAACGCCGCGATCTACCGCGCCGCCGCCGCCGATCTCGCCGCGTCCGCGGCGCCGGACGCTCTGCCGCTGCCGCCCGAGACCTTCGTCAAGGTTGCGCACGCCCTGATCGAAGGGCTGATGCTGACCCACTTCCTTACCCCCGAGCTGATCGACGAGCAGGTGATCGTCTCGGCCTTCCAGGCGCTCGCCGGCACGGCGCAAAGCTGCGATGATGTCCGGGAGGAGGATGAGGCATGAACGCTAAAGCACGGATCAGCCGCCTGGCCTGCGATGCGTGAACGGAGATCCATGGCCGGTCGAGCGAAGGGACCCTTGCCGCCGCACGCACAGATGCGGGACTTCCTGCCGCCGGACGAGATCGAGCTCCTCCTCGACTGGGTGCTGGCGAACCGGGCTCGCTTCGCGGCGGCCAAGGTCATCGGCGGCCGGGTGGATCCGGAATTGAGGGTCGCCGAGACGCTGCGGGACTTCGGCCCCACCGAGGCCATGCTGCGCTGCCGCCTCGAAACGGCGCTACCGTGGATCTTCGAGCGGACGGGAACACGGCCCTTCGAGCCGGATGCCGTCGAGCTGGAACTGGCGGCACACGGTCATGGCGCCCATTTCGGAGCGCACAGGGATATCCCGGTCGGGCCCGGTCGCGCGCCGCTCGGCGGTGACGCCAGCGGCCGACAGGACCGGGTGATCAGCGCCGTCCTCTACTTCCACCGTGAGCCGAAGGGTTTTTCCGGCGGCGAACTGCGGCTGCACCGCTTCGGATCGGATGGCGACCCAGGCGACGTGGTGGACCTGGAGCCGTTGCAGAACAGCCTCGTGGCCTTCCCCTCCTGGGCCACCCACGAGGTTAGGGAAGTGGCTTGCGAAAGCCGGGCCTTCGAGGATTCCCGTTTCGCGGTGAACATCTGGTTGTGCCGTGAGCTGCCCCGGCTTCATGACTCTCCAAGCCAGGCTAGGGTGCCGCCTTCCTCGCTTCCGGAGGTGACGGTGTCGACCTGGGCCACTGATCGTTTGGACGCACTCAGACAAGCTGACGCGGTTCTGCCTCCCGTCATAACAACGCTGGGGCTCGGCGCACTCGACCATTGGGAGCCGGGCCTCGTGAGAAAATCCTGGCAGGCGCAGCCACAACTCTTGAACGCCGACGACAGCGTCTTCGGCGGTTACATCGCGGCCCTCGCCGATCAGGTGCTCGCCTTCGCGGCGATGACCGTGCTCCCGGGAAATGCGGTCTTCCGCACCCTCAATCTTTCCGTCTCCTTCGTTCGCATCGCGAAGGCCGGTATCCTGGACATCGAAGCGCGGGTGATCTCACAAACCCGGCGGGTGACCGCGACGCGTGCCGAATTCCGCCGTGCAGATAGTGCCCTTGTCGCCGAGGCTTCCGCGCAGCAGCTGCTCCAGGAGCTGTCCGGGACGGCCGTCTGACCGCAATTTGGTCGGGCCTTCTGCCAAGGTAGTGGGCGCGGTTTCGGCCGGCCGGGGAGCGCGGTCGGGCGCTCCCCGTACCGTCATCGATCAATCGTCGCGATGGTGGCGGCGATGGTGACGGTGGCGATAGGCGTCGTACCGGTCGTACTGCCGGCCATAGCCATAATCGTAGCTGTTGAAGCTGTCATAGCCCTGATAGCCGCCATAGCCCCCGTTCCACGAACGATTTGAGCGGCGGTCGCGGTCGAACCGGCGGTGCTCGTCCCCGGCCCGGGAGCGCTGGCGATGGTCGTCGCGGCCGCGCCATTCGCGCTGCTCGCCGCGATCCCGTCCCTGGGCCGAAGCGGGGGTCGCGACGGCAAAAGCCATGACCGAGGCCAAGGCTGCCGCTGCCATTGTCAATTTACGCATGATCACTCTCCTCTGAGGGCCCGAGTCTAGCCGGACTGCTCTGAACCGGCCGTGTCGGCGTGGTTGCCGGAGGTTCATCGGGCGCGGGACATGCGCGCCGCCCCTCGCCGAGCGCGTATCGCGGCGGCGCGAAAACGATTAGGCGACGCGCATGCGGCCCGGGGCGAATTGTTGGACGATCGAACGGGCGAGCCGGGCCAGCGTGATCGTCGATGCCGCCGATTATTTCCGCCTCGCCCGCTCGGCGATGCTTAAGGCCCGCCGGCGGATCATGCTGGTCGGCTGGGATTTCGATGCCCGGATCGCGCTCGAAGGTGCGGACCGCGACGGCGGCCCGGCCAGCGTCGGCGATTTCGTCTACTGGCTGGTCGAGCAGAATCGTGAGCTCGAAGTCTTCCTGCTGCGCTGGGATACCGGCGCCCTCAAGACAATCTTCCGGGGAACGACCATCCTCACGCTGCTCAAATGGATGCGTCACAAGCGTATCCATACCAAGCTGGACGGCGCCCATCCGACCGGCGCTTCGCATCACCAGAAGATCGTCGTCATCGACGATTGCTTCGCCTTTTGCGGCGGCATCGACATGACCGGCGACCGCTGGGACACACGCGCCCACCGCGACGGCGACCCGCGGCGGGTGCGGCCGAACGGCAAGCCCTACGACCCCTGGCACGACGCGACCTGGGCGCTCGAGGGGCCCGCGGCGGCGGCGCTTGGCAGGCTGTGCCGCGATCGCTGGCAACGGGCGGGCTGTGCCGCGCTCGCGCCGGTCGATTGCCGTGCCGACTGCTGGCCGGAGGGGCTGGCCGCGGATTTCGAGCAGGTCGAAATCGCCATATCGCGCGCCGAGCCGGAGATGCCGGACCACCCGGCCGTGCTGGAGGTCGAGCAACTGTTTCTCGATCAGATCGCCGGCGCCCGGCACTTCATCTATGCCGAAAACCAGTATTTCGCTTCGCGGCGGATCGCCCAGGCGATCGCGCAGAGGCTCGACCGGGACGATTGTCCGGAGATCGTGCTGATCGAACCGCTGTCTTCGAACGGATGGCTGCAGGCGGTCGCGATGGACAGCGCGCGGGCGCGGTTGATCGAGGCCCTGCGGCGGCGCGACCGGAACAACCGCCTGCGCATCTACCATCCCTTTACCGCTGCGGGCGAACCGATCTACGTCCACGCCAAGATCATGATCGTCGACGACCGCATCCTGCGCGTCGGCTCCGCCAACATGAACAACCGCTCGCTGCGGCTCGACACCGAGTGCGACGTGACGATCGACGCCGATACCGGCGGCAATGCCCTGCGGACGGGCGCGATCCGGACCATTCGCGAGGGGCTGATTGCCGAGCATCTCGGGCTCGATCGGGCGGCGCTGTCCACGGCGAGCGGCGAGGGCGATTCGCTGATCGCGATGCTGGAGCGGCTGCGCGGAGACCGGCTGCGCCCGTATGAGACGCCGGACATCAATGCGGTGGAGACGTGGCTCGCCGACAACGAAATCCTCGATCCCGAAGGCCCGGAGGAAATGTTCGAGCCGTTGAGTCGCCGCGGGCTGCTGCGAAGGATCATGCGTCGCGGCCCACGGACGAGGCGATGAAGCGCGGCGGCGCCGTTCGCGCCTGCCGTCCGCAGCCCCCGGCGCCGGGCGTCCGCTTAATCCTTTCGAAGCGCCTGGGGCCTATACCGTCGGCGGGCCTGTAGCTTAACTCGCAGAGCAGACCGCAGATTACGGTCGGGTGCAGGCGTAAATCCTGCTGGGCCCACCACCGCCGCCTTCTCCGCCGCGCGGCGGGGCGGCACCGCATCCCACGCGGCCGCCCCCCTTCGCGATGGCTCATCGAGCGCCAAAGCCCCTAGGCGGCGATCGCCATTCTGTCCGAATCCTGGTTGCCGGCCGCTTGCGACGCGGCGGCCTGCGGATGTCCGGCGGACCGGCGCGGGTTCGGGACCAGCCAGCGGGAGAAGGCCACCACCAGGCCGAGGGCGAGATAGGCGCCGACCACCGTCGCGGGCTGCCAGATCAGCAGGGAATCGAAGAGGATCCTGAGCCAAAGCTGATTGAAGCCGAAATCGTCGCCGACAGCCTGTCAGATACCGAGGATA
>JAQGLF010000367.1 GCA_028293025.1 Alphaproteobacteria bacterium | reverse complement strand
GGCCGCGGCGGGCGCTGGGCTGTTCGCGAACATCCACGCCAACCCGGTGGGCGCGGATGTCGAGGAGGGCGTCGCCGCCTACCGCGCCGGCGGCCATGACGGCGTCATCGCTTTCGGCGGCGGCAGCGCGCTCGACGTCGGCAAGGCCGTCGCCTTCTTCGCCGGCCAGACGCGTCCGCTCTGGGATTTCGAGGATCGCGAGAATTGGTGGTCCCGCGCCGATGCCGGGGCGATCGCCCCGGTAGTGGCGGTGCCGACGACCGCCGGCACCGGCTCCGAGGTCGGGCGCGCCAGCGTCATCCTCGACGCGGCGGCGGGGGTGAAGAAGATCATCTTCCACCCGAAGATGCTGCCTTCTTCGGTCATCCTCGACCCCGAGCTCACGATCGGCCTGCCGCCCCACATCACCGCCGCGACCGGCATGGACGCGTTGTCGCACTGCCTCGAAGCCTATTGCGCCCCCGGCTTCCATCCGATGGCGGACGGCATCGCCGCGGAGGGGACGAAGCTGATCGCCGCGTGGCTGCCGCGCGCGGTGGAGCACGGCGCCGACCTCGAAGCGCGGGGCAACATGCTGGCGGCGGCAGCCATGGGCGCCACCGCCTTCCAGAAGGGCCTGGGCGGGATGCACGCGCTCTCCCATCCGATCGGCGCGGTGGCCGGCACCCATCACGGCCTCACCAACGCGGTGCTGATGCCCTATGTGCTCGCCTTCAACCGCCCGGCGATCGAGGCGCGGCTGGGGAGGCTGGCCGGCTATATCGGCCTTCCCGAACCGTCCTTCGAAGCCTTTCTCGACTGGGTCGTCGCGCTGCGGCGGCGGCTCGGCATCCCGCACAGCCTGGCCGATCTCGGCGTCTCCCCCGGCGACCTCGAGCGGATTGCGCTCATGGCGGAGGCGGACCCCTCCGCGGCCGGCAATCCGCTGCCATTCGACGCCGCGGCGGCGCGGCAGGTGCTCGAGGCCGCGATGGCGGGGCAAGCGCTCTAGACGCTCTCCACCGTTTCGATGGTGAGATCGCCGCTCATCTGTTCCGAAGCCGCGGGAAAAGCCTTCGCAGATAGCGCGATCGCGCCAAGCTGGAATCAAGCGCGCTCCTGGCGTTACCGTGACTCGGCGTGGATGCGATCCACGATGTGCATGCGCCGGGCGAGCAATTCCGACCCGATATACGACAGGTGGCCGTTGGCGATGTACAATATTCGTCCGTTGTCCAGCGTGGGGTAACGGTCTCCGCGACGCATGACATCGTCGAAGCGGATGACATTGAGACCCACTGCCGACGGCAGACGGCGCAGCAGATCGAGCACGTCGGCGCGCTTCCGGCGGTAATCCACGTCGCGAATCGCGCAGTCGCGATTGGCGCCGAACGTGGGCAGCCCCCGAAGTCGCCGTTCGGCGCAGAGGCCGGCATCCCACTCCAGGGCCGGCGGCGGGGCGACATAGACGACCTTGCGGCCCATGGCGCGGAGCGCCGTGACGGTGCGGGCGATGCCGCTCAGCCCAGCCTCCACGCTCGCCGGGCGCGACACGACCCCACCGGGCAATCGCTCGATGACGTGCCCGTCATATGCGTCGACATAAGTATGGGTCATGCTGGCGAGCACCACGGTGCGGATGGAGGGATGGCGGCGTATGTAGTCGAGAACGTCGTCGTTGAAGGACAAGCAGCCCCCCGCCCAGACGCGATTGAAGGTGGTGCCCGGCTGATCGAGGACCGGAGCGGTGCCGATGAGGGGCCCACACAGAAACTTCGTGGCCTGGACCACGTTCTCGTTGCCGCGCTCCGCGACGATACCCGCGATAAGGTGCATGGCGTAGCTGTCGCCCCACACCACCATCGTCGGCGGCGACCCGGTCATGCAGTCCGCCGGAGGGTCATAACGGGTCGCGGAAACGCAGCGTTGACCAAGGCCCGGATTGGCACGGCGCGCTTCGGCATAAATCTCGGGCGCGCGGCCGGCGGCGATGTTCGCATAGGGTATTGCGATCACCAGCGTCGATACCGACGCGGTCAGGGCGACCCGACGCCAGCTGAAGCGGACCCGCGCCGAGCGGATCGGATTCTCAATGTAGCGATACTGGGCCCAGGCCAGCAGGATCGAGAGAGGAATGATGGCCAGCCTGATCCATGGCGGTGCGTTGCCCGGCCACAGGTTCGCGACAAGCGCGAAGATCGGCCAGTGAACCAGATAGAGCGAGTAGGAAATGTCACCGATGAAAGCCAGCGGACGCAGCGCCGGAAGGTTGAGAATCCTGTGGCAGCTCAGGATCACGACGAGCGTTGCCCCGCAGACGATCGCGGTGTCGATACCGGGTTGGAGCACTCCGAGCGGATAAAAGGGAATGAAGAGCATGGCTGCGAGCGCCGGCCAGAACAGCAGCCGCGCGGCTCGCCGCCAAGCCGGCCGCGCGATCACGAAGGCTCCAATGGATCCGAAGCCCAGCTCCCAAGCCCGCGTCGGATAGGAGTAGAAGGCGATTTCGGGCCGCCACAACCCCATGGCGATGCAGGCGGCGAAGCTTCCGAGCACGATGACGACGATGGCGTGCAACCAGTAGCGGCGCGGCATGAAGAAGAGCAGCGCCGGCATGACGAGATAATATTGCTCTTCGATGGACAGCGACCAAGTATGGAGCAACGGCTTCAATTCGGCGTCGCCGCCGAAGTAGGAGCCTTGCCGCATCAGCACCAGATTGGCGGTGAAGGTCACCGCGCCGAGCAGCTGGGCCGCGAATTGGCGGAACTCGGTGGCGGTAAGCAGCAGCGCGCTGGCGATCGCCGTCACGGTAAAGGTCGTGTAGGCGGCCGGGAGCAGCCGCTTGGCGCGGCGAAAATAGAATTCCTTGAAGCTGAACCGGCCCCCTTCCATCTGGGCCTTGATCATCGAGGTAATGAGGAAGCCCGAAATGACGAAGAAGATGTCGACGCCGAGATAGCCCGCCCGGATGAGGTCGAGGTGCGAGTGGTAAACAACAACCAGAAGGACGGCCAGGGCGCGCAGCACCTGTATATCCCGACGCTGGGCATGCCAGCCGCCCGCGTCGGAAAGGTTGGGCTCAGCCGCAGCCCCTTGCAGCGCGCCGGGCGCACCGACCCGCGCGTCCGCATCATTATCCTTCATTTGTAACACTCAACCTATCGAGAAGCCCATCTGATTGCGGCTCAATGCCCGGCCATGAGGCGGACTTCAAGTCGGCCAGCTGAAGCCGGCCGACAACCCGGCGATGAAGGGAGCCGCGAGGTTAAATCGAGGCTTCGATCGTCTCGATCGTGAGATTGTCGTTGGTGTAGACGCAGATTTCGGCGGCGATCTTCATCGCCTTGCGGGCGATCGCTTCCGCATCAAGACCGTCCACATCTATAAGCGCGCGCGCCGCGGACAGCGCATAGTTGCCGCCGGATCCGATCGCGATGAGGCCGCCCTCGGGTTCCAGCACGTCGCCGGTGCCCGACAGCAGCAGCGACACGTCCTTGTCGGCCACCGCCATCATCGCCTCGAGACGGCGCAGGTAGCGGTCGGTGCGCCAGTCCTTGGCGAGCTCGATGGCCGCGCGCAGGAGCTGGCCGGGATGGCGCTCGAGCTTGGCTTCGAGC
>JAQGLF010000353.1 GCA_028293025.1 Alphaproteobacteria bacterium | reverse complement strand
GCAGATCGCCCGCGTCCACGGCCCCTTCGTCTCCGACGAGGAGGTGCGCGCCGTCGCCGAGCATTGGAAGGCGCAGGGGAGGCCGGAGTACGTCCAGGCGGTGACCGAGGAGCCCGAGGACGGCGGCTATATGTTCGAGGGGCAGCCGACCGGCGAGGACGATCCCGAGGCGCAGCTCTACCGCAAGGCGGTGCAGACGGTGGCGGAGAGCCAGAAGGCGTCGACCTCCTATCTCCAGCGCCAGCTCCGCATCGGCTACAACAATGCGGCGCGGCTGATCGAGCGGATGGAGAAGGACGGCATCGTCAGCGTCCCCGACCATGTCGGCCGCCGCGAAGTGCTGGTCGATCCGGAGGGGCGCCCGATCTGAGGACGGAACCCGGCGGGTTCAGTGCGCATTCAATTCGGCGGTCCCAGGCTCAGCGCCGCATTCCATGATATTGGAGCTCTCGATGTCGCGTTTGAAGACGCTCGCTTTCGTCCCCGTCCTGATGCTTGCCGTGCCGCAGCCCGCGGCCGCGCAGCCGGCGCCGATCGCGCAGGTCACCGCCCATTTGCAGGCGGTCGACACGATGACCGCCAATTTCAGCCAGACCGACCGGCGCGGCCAGGTGCTGAACGGCGTGCTGACGCTGAAGCGGCCCGGCAGGCTGCGCTTCCAGTACCAGCCGGGCGTGCCGATGCTGGTCGTCGCCGACGGCAAGAGGCTGTGGGTGATAGACTATGAGACGAAGCGCCGGGACAGCTGGCCGATCGGCAATTCGCCGCTCGGCATCCTGCTCAACGCCAATCCCGACCTCACCCGCATCGCCAAGGTGGTACGCAACGACGCGCAGATCCTGATGGTCGAGGCGCGCGACCCCAAAAAGCCGCAATATGGCACGATCACGCTCGGCTTCTCGAAGACGGCGAGCGCACCGGCCGGGCTCCTCCTCCAGGGCTGGACGGTGATCGACGCGCAGAACAACCGCACCACCGTCCGCCTCTCCAACCAGCGCTTCAACGCCGCCGTCGCCGACAGCGCCTTCCGGTTCGACGACCCGCGCCGCCGCGGCCCGAAGGGCTGAATCGCGAGATTCATTCATCCTCGCGACAGGAATGGAGCGATAAAAAGGCCCTGCGATTGCGGAGGGTCGTTCGGGATTTCCCCCTGTTGCTCGGAGGCTCGCCGCAGCCGCGCCTCGCGTACCAAAACGCTTGGTTGGCCCCCGCTCCACGCCCCCGGAGCGGGGGCCTTTACCTAGGGGGCCTTGGCGGCCGGCGAAGCGCCTTGCGCCGCCGAACATCGACAGGGCGGGCCCGCCTCCCTAGATACGCGCCATGGCCTCCACGCTGAAAATCGCCTCCTGGAACATCAATTCCGTCCGCGCCCGCATTCCGATCGTCGAGCAGTTCCTGCGCGAGGAATCGCCCGACATCCTGTGCCTGCAGGAAACCAAGGTGTGCGACGCCGATTTCCCCGCCGGCCTGTTCCACCAGCTCGGCTATGCCCATCAGATCATCTGCGGCCAGCCGATGTATCACGGCGTCGCCATATTGAGCCGGCTGCCGATGCGCGAGGAGGCGCGGCACGACTGGCAGGCGAATGGCGAGGCGCGGCATGTCGGCGTGCGGCTCGAATGCGGCATCCGGCTCGAGAACGTCTACGTTCCCGCCGGCGGCGACATTCCGGACCGCGCGGTCAATCCGAAGTTCGGCCAGAAGCTCGACTTCCTCGCCCGCATGACAAACTGGTCGGAGACCTGCGCCTGCCCGACGATCATCGTCGGCGACTTCAACGTCGCGCCGCTCGAATGCGACGTCTGGAGCCACAAGCAGCTGCTCAACGTCGTCAGCCATACGCCGGTGGAGGTCGCGGCGCTGACCGGGCTCCAGGCGAGCAACGACTGGGTCGATCTCGGCCGCCATTTCCATCCAGCGCCCAAGCGGCTCCACACCTGGTGGAGCTACCGCTCGCCGGACTGGACGAAGAACGACCGCGGCCGTCGGCTCGACCATATGTGGGCGTCGCCGGACGTGGCGAAGCTCGCCCTCCGCCACGAAGTCCATGAGCCCTGCCGCAACTGGCAGCGGCCGTCCGATCACGTCCCGCTCGTCACCGAGTTCGGAATGTGAGCGGCGGGCGCGACGCCGCCCGCGCCGCCGACGCGCTCCGCCGCGGCTGGCCGATCCTGATCGACGGCACCGGCTTCCTCGCGGTCGAGACCGCGGATGCGGCGGCGCTCGCCGCCTTCGACGCGCCGGAAGCGGCCGACCTGCTCATTTCCGGACCGCGCGCGGTGACGCTGAAGCTCGCCAACCAGCGCGAGGCGGTGCCGACGGGCCCCGTCCGCATCGCCCGCCAGAGCTGGGTGGACCTCGACGCGGCGACGGCGATCGCCGATCCCGCGCTCGATCTCGCGCACCCGCTGAAGGGACCGTTCCGCACCGTCGGGCTCCAAGACGGGGAGCCCGCCGCGCGGGCGGCGCTGACCCTCGCCCGCCGCTCTGGCCTCCTCCCCGCCTTCTTCGTCGGCGGCGCGGCCGGCGAGGATGCGGTGTCGCTGGCGGCGGCGGCGGTGGACGCGCTCGACCACACGCTGACGCTCTCGATCGCCTCGCGGGCGAAGCTGCCGACCCGTTTCGCCGAGCAGGCGGAGATCGTCGCCTTCCGCGCCGCCGAGGACGCCGCAGAGCATGTCGCCTTGCTGGTCGGCGCGCCCGACGGCCGGCCGCCGCTCGTCCGGCTGCACAGCGAATGCCTGACCGGCGACGTGCTCGGCTCGCTGAAATGCGACTGCGGCTCCCAGCTCGACGGCGCCATCGCGGCGATGGCCGCAGCCGGCTGGGGCATCCTCCTCTATCTGCGCCAGGAGGGGCGGGGCATCGGCCTCGTCAACAAATTGCGCGCCTACGCCCTCCAGGACCAGGGGTTCGACACGGTCGACGCCAATCTCCGCCTGGGCTTCGGCGACGACGAACGGGACTTCACCGTCGCCGCGACGATGCTGAAGCGGCTCGGGCAGGAGGAGGTGCGCCTCCTCACCAACAATCCGCGCAAGGCGGCGGGACTGGAGGCGGCGGGTATCCACGTCGTCGAGCAGGTGCCGCTGCGTGTCGGCAGCAATCCCCATAACGAGGCCTATCTCGCAACGAAGAAGACGAGGAGCGGCCACAAGCTCTGAATTTCTGTTCCCCGGCCCTTCGTCGCAGCCTGCGGCGGCGCTCAGGATAAACCGCGGCAAAGCCGCGAGCCGGGGCCCAGTGCTGTTTCGGAGCGGCGCATCCCTTCCGACCACTACACGGTTTCCCGGGCCGTACTGGACCCCGGCTTTCGCCGGGGAACAGTTCCGGGAATAGTCAAGCGAGCAAGGCCGCAACCTCTTCGAAATTGCGGGCGATGTGGCGGACGCCGAGGCTTTGCAGCCGCTCGGCGTGGCCGGGCAGGCAGTGGCGGCCGGCGACCAGGCCGATCACTTCCGCGCCCGAGGCGAGCGCGCCCTCGACGCCGACCGGCGAATCCTCGATGATTGCGATCCGCGCGATGTCGACGCCGAGCGCGGCGGCGGCGTGCAGATAGAGGTCCGGCGCCGGCTTGCCGCGCGCGACATGCTCGCGGCCGCTGAAGATCCTGTCGCCGAACGCGTCTTCGAGGCCGAGATGGGCGAGGTGCCGGCGAACCCAATGGCTCGAGCTCGACGAAGCGACGGCGCGCGGGAGACCGGCCGGCAGGCCGCGGATGAAGGCGACGGCGCCCTTCACCTCCTGCAGCCCCTCGGCGAGCGCGCGGGCGTCTTCCTCGGCCCGCGCCGCGTGGAAGCCGTCGGGAAGCGGCCCGCCGATCCATGTCTCGATCGCGTCGGTGAAGGCAGTGCCGGCAAGGCCCATGAAATTGTCCATCGCCTCCCCGACCGAGGTCGGGTGGCCGGCCGCGGTCAGCCAGTCGGCGATCTGCTTGTTGCCGGCATATTCGCTCTCCAGCAGCACGCCGTCGAAATCGAAGATGAGACCTTCGAACCTCAGGATCGCTCTCCGAACAAGGCGGTGCCGACGCGGATATGGGTGGCGCCGATCATCACCGCGCTTTCGTAATCGCCCGACATGCCCATGCTGAGGCCGGTGACGCCATGACGCCGCGCGAGCTTGGCAAGCAAGGCGAAATAGGGCGCCGGCTCGACCTCGGCCGGGGGAATGCACATCAGACCGGCGACCGGCAGCGCCGCCGCCCGCGCCCGCTCGAGGAGGGCGGGCAGGTCGGCGACGGGGCAACCGCCCTTTTGCGGCTCGTCGCCGATATTGACCTGGAGGAAGCAATCGGGCCGGCGGCCGGCTTTGGCCATGGCATTGGCAAGCGCGTCGACCAGCGACGGCCGATCGACCGAATGGATCGCCTCGAACAAGGCCACGGCTTCCTCGGCCTTGTTCGACTGGAGCTGGCCGATCAGGTGGAGCGACAGGTCCGGACGGACGGCCTTCAGCGCCGCCCACTTCGCCTGCGCCTCCTGGACGCGATTCTCGCCGAAGACGCGCTGCCCGGCCTCGATCAGCGGCAGGATGGCGTCGGCCGGGTGGGCCTTGGAGACGGCGATCAGGGTCACGCCGTCCGGCGCGCGTCCCGCGAGCCGTGCCGCCTTGGCGAGTTGGGCGCGGACCTCGGCCAGCCTTTCCGCGGGTGATGCGCCGTTCATGGCGGCTGCTATAGGAAGCGCCATGCAGCGCCGCCAGCCTCTGCCGCGCCTCTGGCTGATGACCGACGAACGGATGGGCGAGGGCTTGTGGGACGCGCTCGGCCGGCTGCCGCGAGGGGCCGGCATCGTCTTTCGTCATTACGGCCTGCCGGCGGCGGAGCGGCGGCGTCTGTTCGAGCGGGTGAAGAGGCTGGCGCGGAAGCGGGGGCTGGTCCTGCTCGCTGCGGGCGGAGATCTCGCCGGCACGGATGGACTCCATAACCGCCGCCGCCGCAGAGGGCTCAGCAGTGCGTCGGCGCACGATCTGCGGGAGCTGAAAGCGGCGGAGCGCCGCGGCGCCCATCTGGCATTCCTCTCGCCGGTCTTCCCCACCAGCTCGCATTCGGGCGCCCGCCCCCTCGGCCGCGTCCGCTTCGGCCTGCTCGCGCGGCAGGCGCGGATCCCGGTCATCGCGCTCGGCGGCATTGATAAACGCCGCGCCCGAAGCCTCGCGGCGCTGGGTGCTTACGGATGGGCCGGGATCGACGCCTGGACGGGCGATCAGAAGCGGAAGGCGGTGCCGATATAGACGGCCTGGCTGTCGCGGCGCTGGTCGGTCAGCGGCTCGAGCCGGTCGTGCTGGATCTTGTAGCGGACGCCGCCGGTCACATCGAGATTGCGGGCCAGGCGGTAGGAGCCGCCGACGCCGACCGTATAGGAGCTGTCCTCGGCGAGCAGGCGCGGCGTGTCCGGATCGGCGCGGGCGGCGCCGACTTCGGCGCGGGCGGTGAACCGGCTCATCGAATAGCTGACGCCGAGCTCGGCGGCTTCGCGCCCGCCGGGGACGGGGCCGCCGCGGATCCGATCGACGTCGCCGGACAGAGCGAAACGCTTCCAGCCGAGCGAAAGGCCGAGATTGTAGACGGTCGGCGTGATCGCCGTCACCGGCAGGGTCGACGGCGTGCTGGCGTGACGGAGGGCCGCATCGGCCGTGGCGGCGCGGGCGCGGATGGCGACACGGACCGCCTTGTTGCCGCCGAAGGCGATCGTCGCCGGGGTCAGGCGGAAACTGTTGGCCTGCAGGCCGCGGCGGGCGAGCTCGGCGGCGAGCCGCGGATCGGAGATGGCCGGCGTGAAGCCGCCCGGGCGGATGAGAAGGCCCGGACGGGGCTTCGCCACTCTGGTTTCGTTCGACGCGGCGAGGGCAGGCGTGAGCACGAGCGACAGCGCGACGAGCGCTGCGCCTCCGACTCCAACCGCGCCACCCAGTTTCATAACCCCATGCGACTCCCGTAACGGGCGGGATGTAGTACGTCGCCGCCCGTCAAACCAGCGATCCGCCTGTTCGAGCGGCGAATCATTCCGGCATGTTGCATCTTTTCCACAGCCAATGTGACGGGCCGATGAACCTTTCCTCGCCTGAACCGGGCGCACGCAACGCCGCGGAAGCCGTCCCGAGACGGCTTGCCGCCCGCGCGCCGCCCTCTATAACGGCCCTCGCCCCCGTTCGTTTCCAAGGACAGAGTCTCTATGCTCCGCGCTGTTTCCCTCGGCCTCGTCATTGCCGGCGCCTTCACCATTTCCGGCTGCAACTTCATCCGCGAGGACATCAACAAGACGCTCGGCCACAGCTCCGGCCAGACCGAGCGGCGCGCGGACATCGCCGCCTCCCAGGTGACCACGATCGGGGTCAACGCCTATCTCTGGCGGGCGGCGCTCGACACCCTCTCCTTCGCGCCGATGGCGCAGGTCGATTCGAACGGCGGCGTGATCGTCACCGACTGGTACGCCAATCCCAGCTCGCCCAACGAGCGGGTGAAGGTGACCGCCACCATCCTCGACCGCGACCTGCGCGCCGACGCGCTACGCGTCGCCGCGTCGCGCCAGGAGCTGCGGAGCGGCATCTGGATCGACGCGCCGGTCTCCGCCGCCACCGTGCAGCGGCTCGAGGAGATCATCCTCACCCGCGCCCGCGACCTGCGCCGGACCGCCATCGCCCATTAGGGCAGGCTGCGATCAGATGGGATCACAGCCTTCCCTAGATGTATTTGATGTCGCATTGCCTTTAGCGAAAAGCGGGTTCCCACCTTTTCGCGCAATGCTCTAGGAGGTTCTTTCCCCGTGGCAGCGCGCTTCAATCCGCTCGAGGCCGACGCGCACTGGCAGAAGATCTGGGAGGATCGGGGCACCTTCCACGCTTCCGACAGCAGCGCCAAGCCGCGATCCTACGTCCTCGAGATGTTCCCCTATCCGTCGGGACGCATCCACATGGGCCATGTCCGCAACTATACGATGGGCGACGTGCTCGCCCGCTACCGGCGGATGAACGGTTTCGAAGTGCTCCACCCGATGGGCTGGGACGCCTTCGGCATGCCCGCCGAAAATGCGGCGATGGAGAAGAAGGTCCATCCCGGCGACTGGACCTGGTCGAACATCGACACGATGCGGGCGCAGCTGAAGCGGCTCGGCTTCGCGCTCGACTGGAGCCGCGAGCTCGCCACCTGCGACCCCTCTTATTACGGCCATGAGCAGGCGCTGTTCCTCGATCTGTTCGAGGCGGATCTGGTCTACCGCAAGGCGAGCGAGGTCAATTGGGATCCGGTCGACATGACCGTGCTCGCCAACGAGCAGGTGATCGAAGGCCGCGGCTGGCGCTCCGGCGCCCTGGTCGAGCGGCGCAAGCTCAGCCAGTGGTTCCTGAAGATCACCGATTTCGCCGGGGAGCTGCTCGACGGCCTCGACGCGCTCGATCAATGGCCCGACAAGGTACGGCTGATGCAGGAGAACTGGATCGGCAGGAGCCAGGGCCTGCGTTTCCGCTTCGACCTCGATTCCCCCGTCGACGGCATCGCCTCGTTCGACGTGTTCACGACGCGACCCGACACGATCTTCGGCGCCAGCTTCGCGGCGATCTCGCCCGACCATCCGATCGCCACTGCGCTCGCGGGGCATGACGAGGCGCTCGCCGCCTTCATCGCCGAATGCAAGCAGAGCGGCACCACTGCCGCCGAGATGGAGACGGCGGAGAAGAAGGGCTTCGACACCGGCTTCAGGGTTCGCCACCCGCTCGACGCCGGCTGGACGCTGCCGCTCTACGTCGCCAATTTCGTGCTGATGGATTACGGCACCGGCGCCATCTTCGGCTGCCCGGCCCACGACCAGCGCGACCTGGATTTCGCCCGCAAATACGGCCTTCCGGTCACGCGCGTCGTCGCCGCGACGATCGAGGAAGCGGCGGAGCCGATCGGCGAGGAAGCCTATGTCGGCCCCGGCCGTCTGGTGAACAGCCGCTTCCTCGACGGCCTCGTCGCCGAGGAGGGGATCCGCGAGGTGATCGCCCGTGCCGAGACGGACGGCTGGGGCGAGGGAACGACCGTGTGGCGCCTGCGCGACTGGGGCGTCTCGCGCCAGCGTTACTGGGGGACGCCGATCCCCATCGTC
>JAQGLF010000344.1 GCA_028293025.1 Alphaproteobacteria bacterium | reverse complement strand
TTCGGCGTCTTCTTCATGACCCAATATTTCCGCGCCATCCCGCGCGAGCTGGACGAGGCGGCGATGCTCGACGGCGCCTCGCGCTTCACTCTGTTCTGGAAGGTGCTGCTGCCGCTCACCCTGCCCGCCCAGGCGACGCTCGGCGTCTTCACCTTTTTGGGCTCATGGAACGATTATTGGTGGCCTCTCATCTCGGCGACGCGGAGCGAGCGCTTCACCCTCACCGTCGGCCTGGCCTCCTCGCAGATGAATTATGCGCAGACCAGCGGGCTGGGCTTCCTGATGGCGCAGGCGATCTTCGCCTCGATCCCGATCTTCATCGTCTACATCCTCTTCCAGAAGCAGATCATCCGCGCCATCGCCGGCGCCGCGGTGCGATGAGGCGCCTCCGTCTCCTCGCCCTCGCCGCGGCCGCGGCGGCATTGCTGGGCAGCTGCCATGCCGGCGACCGGCGCACCGCGATCAGCGTCCAGCGCTTCTTCGGCGAATGCGACGCCGCTTACGGGCGCCTCATCGATCCCGCCAAGGCCGAGGGCGAATGCGGGATCATGACCACCCTGCTCAACCGCTTCCAGGCCGAGAATCCGGACATCCGCCTCGATCTCAACATCGTCGCCTGGCCCGGCTACGCCCAGCTCACCGCCCAGATCGCCGCGGGCGACCCGCCGGACCTGGTGACGATGCACCAGTCGATGATCTCCGATTATCAGGGCCGCGGCCTGCTCGAGCCGGTCGACGGGATCCTGCGCCGGGCCGGCCTCCCGCCCGAGACCTTCACCGCCGCCGGCCGGCGCGGCGTCACCAAGGCCGGCCATTTCTACGCCATGCCCTGGGACACGATCGGCGGCCTGTTCCACGTCAACACGAGGCTGATGGCGCAGGCCGGGCTGATGAAGGACGGCCGGCCGGTCTTCCCGACCAACCCGGACGAGCTGATCGCCCAGGCGCGCCAGTTCAAGGCGCGGACCGGCAAGCCCTGGCTCGTCCAGTCCGAGGTCAACGATCCGGCCAGCGACGTCCGCAACCTCTATTCCTATCTGCTCGCCCAGGGCGCGATCTTCTTCCCCAACGCCAGGCACGTCCGCCTCCGCACGCCCGAGGCGAAACGGATTGTCGAACTGTTCCGCCGCATCGAGGTCGAGGGGCTCAGCACCCACCATCAGGATTATCCCGCGGCCCTCGCCAGCTTCATGAACGGCGAGGGCGGCATCTTCCCGGTCGGTACCTGGATGATCGGCGCCTTCGACGCGGAGGCGAAGACGCCCGGCCGCCCGCTCTACGGCAGCTACGGCGTCTATCCCTATCCGCACCTTTGGGGCCATGACGCGACCTTCGTCGACGGCCATAGCTGGGTGATGCCGAAGCGCCATCGTACACTCGCGCAGGAGCAGGCCATCGCCCGCTTTCTCAAGTTCATGGCGAGCCACAATTTCGACTGGTCCCGCACCGGCCACATCCCCGCCGTCGAGGCGGTGGTCGAGAGCCCCCAATTCCAGTCCCTCCCCCACCGCAAGGACATCGCCCCCCTCGCCGCCACCGGCGAGCAGCTCCCCGATTACGTCCAGCGTCAGTCCGCCATCCAGGGCCTGATCGGCGAGGAGCTCGCCTCGGCGATCGCCGGGACGAAGAGCGTCGACCAGGCGCTCGCGGACGCCGAGAGAAGGGTGGACGAGCTGCTGGCGCAGGTGTTGTAGGCCGCGCGATGCGATCTAGAGATCGACCGCCAGATAGCCTGTCACATAGCGTCCCGCATTGGGGAAATAGGCGCCGGGCCCCGCCGAGCTGAAGCCCTGATTGTCGAAGACGTTCGAGACCTGGAGACGCGCCGTCGCTTTCGAGCCGGCGAGCGAGAAGGTGTAGCGGGCGCCCATGTCGAGCCGCGCGCGCGATGGGATCTCGACCGCATTGTCGGTCGTGCCCGGCGTCGTGCCCCGCTCGGAGAGCGACGCGTCCAGCGACAATCCGGCAAGCAGTGGCGTCTTCCAGTTGACGTTGACGTTGAGGATATGCGCCGGAATGCCGACCGGCCGCCGGCCGATCGGGCCGGTCGCGTTCGGCTGGCGAATGACCGAGGCATCGAGAAGGACGCCGCCGGCCACGATATCGAGCGCGTCGGTGACGCTGCCCGACAGCGAGAATTCCGCGCCCCGGCTCCGGATCGCGCCGATCTGCACATATCGGTTCGCCGTGTCGAAGCCGAAATAGGGCTTGCGCAGATCGAACAGGCCGGCAACGGCCTTCATCCTCGGCGTGAGATTGAGCCTGAAGCCGGCATCGGCCTGCCGCGTCAGGATCGCGGGCAGACCCTCGGTCCGGTTGGCTGCATTCGGAGGCGGCGTTCCACTCTCTTCGAGCCCCCGCGCATAACCGGCATAGACGGCGAGCCGGCGGACTGGAAACAGCGCCAGGGTCGCATTGTAGAGCCATGGCTGCGAACGGGAGAGCACGACGCCGCGATCGGGTGTCGTCGTGGTTTTCCGATAGGCGCTCCGCGAGACGCCGAAGCTGAGCTCGCCGACATCTTTCCAGCGGCCGTCATAGGCGAGTCCGTAGATCGTCTGCCGCACCTCGTCCCGGGACTGGGCGGCAAAGGTCAGCGGCGGCCGCGGGGCGCGCACCTCCTCGTCGATGCGGGACTCGCCGAGATCGATCGCGTCCGAGCCGCCGAAGACGCGCTTTGTATCGCGCCCGCGAAGGCTGAAGTGGATTTCATGCAGGCGCGGACCGTCGGCGATGCTGTGGGTCAGCCGGATTTCGCCGCTGATCCCCACGCTCTTGTGCGGCGGATCGGCGAACAGCAGGACATGGCCGGTGCCGTCCGATTCCAGATTGTCGCGCAAATTGGTGTAGCCGCTGCGCTGGTCGTTGACCGACCGGAAGGCGCCGGCGCGGAGCCGCCAGGTCCCGGCAAGCGCGGCGGAGCCGATCGCGCCGTAATTGGCCGCCGTATAGCGTATATTGTCCCACCACGGGCCGTAGAAATGGCCGGCCGGAGGCTGCGGCGGCAGGAACGATCCCGCGGGAACGTAGAAGGGCGAGGCCTCGTCGTCATAGTCGTTGTAGAGGCTCCAGAAGGGCAGGATCTCGACCCCCGGCAGCGGCCGCCAGCGAACGATCAGCGCCTCGCTGTGGTAAAGATTGTTCGTCCCGTCGGGGAAAGCGGTGCGGCCGGCGTTCAGGCCGAAGCCGAGCGAAAGCTTCGGCGAGACGGGAAGCGATCCGTCGAGCTCGACGCCGGCGCTGCCGAAGCCGTCGAGATTGACCAGCACCGAGGCGGCGGTCCTGTCTCCGGGCCGCCGCAGGATCTGGTCGACGATGCCGCTGGGGGCGACGAAGGGATAGCCCTGGGCCGAGAGCCCGACCCTGATCTGGGTGGAGTCCACCAGCAGCCCCGACAGCGACGGCACCGGGGCGAAGTAGAGGCCTTCCAGCCGGAGGTTGCCCGCCGCCGTCGGCGAGAAGCCGCGCGCATTGCCCGCATTGTAGATGCCGAGGGATTCGCGGCCGACGCTGTAGCCGAACGCATCCGCCGCCTGGGTCACCGCATTGTCGCTCGTGCGGCCCTGCGCCCGAAGCGGCTGCGGGCACAGGAGAATGGCGGCGCCGAGCAACAGGGCGCTTCGGCCCCGAGACGATCGCGCGGCGATGGCGGCCGAGGCGCTGAACATTGCCGCCCAGCTTGCAGCGCGGGCGCGCCAATGCTCTTCGCTTGTCACGAAACGCACCGGCTGTGCAGTGAACCGCCACGGCCTTGCTCCGAACGTCCCCGGGGACGCGTCACCGCGGCGATCCGAAGCCGGGACGCAAGATCGGGGCAAATATCGGTCGATGTGCTAAGGCGATCCGGCATCAGCACGTCGATACGCCCAGCTTCGGAGAGTGTCATGACCGAGACGAAGCATCCGGGCATCTTTGTCGAGGAAGTGCCGACCGGCATGCATCCGATCGCGGGGGTGCCGACGTCGATCGCCGGCGCCGTCGGCTATCTCAAGCGCGGTCCGCTCAACCTCCCCGTGCGATGCCTGAATTTCGGCGACTTCCAGCGCGCCTTTGGCGGGCTCGATCCGGATAGCCCGACCAGCTTCCAGGTCTCGCAATTCTTCCTCAACGGCGGCTCGGAAATATGGGTGAGCCGGCTCTGCGCGGCGGCCGCGCCGGCCGCCGATCCCGACGGGCTTCCCCCGAGCGGCTCCGACGTTGCCGGCGACCCGGCCGCGTCGACCGGCATTCACGCCCTCGACTCCCTGCCGCAGGTCGATTTGATCCTCGTGCCCGACATGCCGGCGATGGACGCCCCCTCCTATCTGACGGCGGCCGCGGCTCTCCTCGACTACGCACTGCAGCGGCGCGCGTTCGCGTTGCTCGACCTTCCGAACGACGTCGCCACGCCTGCGCAGGCCGCTTCCTGGGCGACCGGCGTCCCGGCCTCGCTCGGCCGCGGCATCGTCAGCGCCGCCGCCTATTTCCCGCGGGTCCTGGTGCCCACGCCCTTCTCGCCGGAGCCGATGGCGCTCGGCGCGAGCGGGACGATGGCGGGGATTTACGCCGCCAGTGACATTGGGCGGGGAGTCTGGAAGGCGCCGGCGGGGATCGGCGCGAGGCTCGCCGGCGTGGAGGCCCTGAGCTGCAAGATCAACGACGGGGACAACGGCCTGCTCAACCCGCTCGGCGTGAACGCGCTGCGGACCTTCCCGGTCTACGGCAACGTCGCCTGGGGCGCCCGCACGCTCGCCTCGGCCAATTCCGGCGACTGGGACTGGAAATATATCTCCGTCCGGCGGCTCGCTTTGTTCATCGAGGAGAGCCTGATCCAGGGGCTGCAATGGGTGGTGTTCGAACCCAATGACGAGGCTTTGTGGGCGCAGATCCGCCTGAGCGTGAGCAACTTCCTCTACGTTTTGTTCACGCAAGGCGCGTTCGCCGGCGCGAGCCCGAGGGACGCGTGCCTGTGCATCTGCGATGCCACGACCACGACGACGGCGGACATACTGGAGGGCGTCGTCAACATCGTCGTGATGTTCGCACCGCAGAAGCCGGCCGAGTTCATCGTCCTCACCATCCAGCTGAACACCGCCGTCCCTTCGCCGGGACCGGCGAGCGGCGACGCGACGACGTCCAATGTGAGCCCGCCATCCAGAGCATGATCGGCGAAGGGCTCGCCGCTGCCATCACTGAGACGGAGAGCATCGATCAGACGCTGGCGGATGCGGAGCGACGGGTGGATGAGCTGTTGAGGCAGGTTTTGTAGGGGGCATGTCCGCTCTGCGCCATTGCCCGTCATTCCTGGCCGATGGAGCGGCGCCGGAGCGGACATTCGATCCGGCGCCCGGCCCGATCGGTCCTAGCTACGTCGTCACTCGTGAAAAGTAGAAGAAGAATGCCGTCCGTTCCGGCTTGGACTTCGTCGACGTGAATGTCGCACCTTCGCCGCTGAGCCCGCCCTTCAGCAGGTCGGCGTGGAGCGTGTTGCCTTGAAGCTCTTGCATCGTAAGGTTGAGCGGGCTGTTAGCACTGTCGCTTTGTGCCTCCCCCCTCGGAACATCAATGGTCCCGGCGACTTCGCAGATTGAGGTGGCGCACAGCACCCGCAAGACGTTGCCGGACCCGCCAATGTGAGCCACGCGCGAGAACCGCTCTCGAAGCGTTTCTTCAGCGCGAGGCGCCCATTGTGGATCCCGGTGTTGCGCGCGCACCTTGGCGTGCCAAGCGGCTGGATCCGAGGTCATTAGGGGACCTCCGATGATTGGGTCTACCTGGTTCAATGAAGGAGATGCCTCCGACACCAAAGCAGCCGCGACCGCGACGGTAACCAAGCTCAATCCCAACATGGCGAACGCTCCTGTCTGAAGACGCCCAGGCTGGGCGCTCGATGGAGGAGCCGGTGCAGTCTGGGTGGCAGCGGCCGCAATTCCCATTTCCTCGTCACAATTTTCTAGCGCCCTGAGCAGCCTCGCCAGTTCTCGGCTGCTTCCAACCCCCGTCTTGCGACGCGCTTCCCGAAGTCGCTCATTGACGGCTGCTGGTGTAGACCCGGTGACGTTCGCGATGCTCTTCGCCGTATGACCTTCCGCAAGCAGCCAAAGGACGCGCCGCTCTGCATCGTTAAGCCGCGCAAGCGCGCAACCATGTCGTTGTTCCTGAGAGCCTGGTCCATTCACAACCGTTGCCACGGCTCCAGTGTGGGTTCGCGGGCAGATGGCTGCTACCCCAATTTTCTTGTGGGTCGAAGCCTTGGCACCCGAATGTCGTGAAACGTTTGCTAGAGAACCTCGATGCCGGCGGACCGCGAACGTCCCCTCTCCCGCTTCCACCGCCGCAGAGCAGACAGTCCGCTCCGGCCAGCTCCGGCCGTCCGCTATGCGCCAAATGCCGGTCACTCTAGGCTTCCGGGCAGCTTCCCGGAAGCGGACACTCACCGATGGGGCGGCGGAATGGCTGCTTTCGACCCATTGCCGACGTTGGCAGAAAGTGTGACGTGGACCGGTGGCCTGACCCGCTGGCCGCAATGTCTGCTTGCCCGTTAGCGGACATTGGTGAGGAGCGGCAGCGTGGAAGCGGCTGAGCGTCCGCTATGGGTGGAAAGCGGACATTTGGCGAAGGGCGCGCCTTCTAATCAGATGTGTCCTGCTGCCGGAGCCAGCGACGCGCCTGCTCGGCTTCGGCGCAGTGGTTGCCGGAATGTCGGCACTCAGCTTCGAGTGCATCAACTACCCTCCGCTGCTCGCGCAGGACGTATGGGTCGTTGATTATGTGCGGCGAGTACACATTGCGGGCCTTAGGCTCTGGTCCATCGTCTCTGTTGATCTCGGTGGCCACAGGGATTTTTTCCGGAGCTGCTTCACGGCCCCCCACCATCAGTCCAGCCAGAAATGCGATTAGGGCCCCCATCAGAGCAGCGCAGCCCAGCCTCCGCCAATCCCTCGTCGTCACGCGCATAACCTCAGTGCAAGAAACTGATGCAAGGCCAGCCCTTAAACTCCATTCGGGCTAATGTCCGCACTGGGTGGGAAGCAGAAGTTCCGCTTTGTATAGGGATGCGCCCAACCGCAGGCGGGCATACCTATGCGGACCGGAGGGTGGCGTATGTGTCGCGAATAGCGGGAGCCCAGTTACGGGCCCGGCCCCTACTCCTCCGGAGGCGCCGGAATCGGTGGCAACGCCGCGACGATCTTACCATCTTGGTCGAGCACAATGGGCATCAGCCGACTACCGTTGGCGAACCTGAGTACGAACTCGTCGCCACCCATCATGGGGCGGCGGAACTTGACTGAGCGCAGCTCGCCCAGGGGCATAAGCTCTGCGTGTAACCGAGGTAGGTCTCGGCGGGTCTGATCGGCGAATTTCGGCGCCATAATGGAATAGTCTGGCTGTCCGCTCACGTAGCCGACAATCAGTTGCCGCATTGCTGTTTCATATCCCGTGAGCGGGGTCGTCCGAGGTGCGAACACGCGTTCTACGGATGCCGCTTCGATCTCCTTGACAGGCCTTGCTCCTGCCCTTTGGAGCGCCACCTCGAGCCCGTCGCTTGCAGGCACTGCCACGTCGGGCTGCACTCCGCGTCCTTCCCAGTCCGCCTTCGTGATCGGGTTCTCGGAGCGCCCGAACGGAATGGTGGCTATCACACCATGCCCTAGATCAACGGGGCCGGTGGGGTGAGCACCGCCGCCGGTCACCTCACCGACAATGGTTCCTCGTTTGAACGCCTGTGCGGTGTAGGCGAAGTCTTCTCCGCCTGAGAAAGTGTTCTTGCTTGTAAGCACGTACACAGGAACATCGGCAAAGCTGACCGGGGTCCGCGTGCTGCTGAAAGTCTCCCGAGTGAAATCCTTTGTCTTCGGAGTGCGTGAGATGACGGTGCTTACGGGGCGGCCCTCTTTCACGAGATAACTAACGAAATAGGCGACCGATTCGGGAGACCCCCCGCCATTTCGGCGGACATCGATGATGAGCCCGCGACTGCCTTTCAGAGCCGACATAGCCCGGTCAACGACTGGCTTGAACGCTTGCGGCGGTGGGAACCCCACAATCTCGATGTAGCCGATGCCCCCTGCGAGTCTGTCTGCGCGGGTAACTCCCGCCTCACTGACGGGCATAGCTGGTCCACTCGGCGGCGGAGCGCCGGTGGGTGAAAATATATTCAGGTGTTTGTCTTTGGCGATCGCTCGAACATCGGCATCCAGCCTTTGGATAAATGCGGTTCGGTCAGCCAACCCGTCATACTCCCCTGCGGCGAGCGCGGTGCTGATCCGGGCTGCTGCTCGCTCCCCAACTTCGGGGAAAATGTAGCGATCACGCAGCGCTTCGCTGAGCTTTGCTACAACATCTCTCCGGGCCGCGGCATCTAATGTGCTTGCTGAAGTGGTCTCGTTCGGAGGTGTGAATGCCGTCTTTGTCGGCATCGCTGATGTGGGTGGCGCAGCCGTAGCCGCGGTGATTCCACTGAGAGCAGTGGTCATTGTCAGGCCGAGCACGCAGGCATACCTCGAGACATTCATGATGTTCTACCTTCTTGCGGGAGGGTGAGCCGACTGGTTCGTTGGGATTGAACATCTGGGTTGGATCTACGGTGTTCGGCCTTAGCGACGATGCGATCTTTGAACGGGCGACGTTCAAGCGCCACAATCGCCTCTTCGACAACTTGCGAGAGCGGATACACGAGCTCAGTGTCAAGCTCCTGGGCTGCTTCGTTGACGACCTGCCACATCTGCTCAAGAGTGGGGATCATTGTGGTCGCGCGGGTTGTAAGTGAGACGACTTGTAGCCGCATATCTGTTCCACGCTCGACTTCAACGAGGCCAGCGCGGCGCATTTGGGCGACAGTTTGGCTTGCAGCAGAATGTGTAAGCCCTGCGTGTGCTGCCAGATCCTTGATCGACGCGGGGCCCCTGGCGATGAGCGCTCTTAGAAAAGGCGTGTAGCGCGGGCGGTAATCAAGCTGCGCATCTCTGTACGTATGCTCCACTGCACCATCGAGAATCTCGATGAGGTGCCGAAGCAATGTGCCTAACGTGCGCGCCGGGCTAATCACTAAGAAGGTATAACAGTGCTGTTATATTTTGAAAAGGGGGGCGTGGAATGCGTCAGATCGGGCCGAGGCTATTCTCTACTTTCGGTCGAAAGCGAACGTCCGCTGAATGTCCGGCATGGGTCCGGCGCGCCGATCGGGAAACGGCTCATCCACTGCGTCCCACGTCCGGGCGCCCCCGCCCCGTACCTCAGCGCCCCGGCTGCCCCCCGCTCTTCCACTCCGGCTGGAAGTCGCTCGCCGCCAGCCAGCGGACCGGCTCGATCAGCGACTGGATCGCGCGCGTCATGAACGGGATGTCCAGATTCGCCACCGTGTCGGTCGGCTGGTGATAGGTGGGCGTGACGGCCCAGCCGGAAATGGTGTGGGCGACGACGCCTTTCAGCGCGAGCTGGTAATTGTCCGACCGCTGGAAGAAATTCTGCTCCGGATAGGGATCGCCTGCGACGAGCGCGCCATGCGCCGCCAGCGTCTCGCCGAGGTTCGACCGCTCGAAGCCGGTCATCATCAAAGTACCGCGCGGCAGCTTCGGGTCCTGCGCGCCGATCATCTCGAACTCGATATTGGCGGCGATCTTCGCGAGCGGGACCGGCGAATGGGCGCCGAAATAAGCGGAGCCGAACCCGCCTATCTCCTCGCTGCCGTAGCAGACGAAGAGGATCCCGCGGCGGCTGCGCGGGCCGGCGGCGAGCGCGCGCGCCAGCTCGAGCACCGCGCTGGTGCCCGAGGCATCGTCGTTCGCGCCGTGCATGACAATGCCGTCGGGCCGCCGCCCGAGATGGTCGAGATGAGCGCTGAGCAGCAGCACGGCCGCAGCTGGATCGCTGCCGGGCAGGAAGCCGATCGCGTTGGTGGTGGTGCGCCGCGCCAGCGTCAGCCCTGGCAGGTCGAGCGCCACCTCCTGGCCCGCCTGGCTGATGAGGCCGTCGAAGGCGGCGGCGGGCAGAATGGCGATTGCAGTCGCATGGGGCGCATCGCCTTCCAGATAAGCGGGCATGCGCGTCACGCCGCCCATCTGTTGCCAGATGCGGTCCGTCTCGGGGCTCTGCCGCAGGATCAGCAGCTTGACGTGGCGCGCGTTGGCGGCGCGGGCGATGGCGAAAAGCGGCGCCTTGGCGGAGCCGACGGCGACCACGTCGGCGGCGGGGAGCGCGGCGGGATCGTCCGAAGCGGCGACCGCCAGCCTGCCCCGGACCTCCTCGGCCGGCGCCGACAGCAGCGTGACGCCCGCCAGCGGCCGGCCGGCCAGCGCGAGCACGGGCGGACCGCCGAGCATCGGCTGGACGATTGTCGCGGTCTGCAGGTAGCTGCGCATGCCCGGCGCCGGGACGAGGCCGAAATGCTTGAACTGGGACGCGACCCAGGCCGCGGCCTTCGCTTCGTCCGGAGTCGCGCTGCCGCGTCCCTGGAGCGCGTCGCCGGCGAGGAAATCCTCGTCCGCCTTCACCCATTCTGGACGCACCGTCCACGGCGCCTGCCCCGCCGGCGCGCCGGCCGCCTGGGCGAGCGCGCCGCTTGCGAGCGGCAGGGCCAGCAGCAAGGCAAGCAGGCCCACATTCCGTCGTTCGATCCAGGCCGCCATGGAAAAGTCTCCCTTTGCGCCTGCATAACAGGCGGGCAGGTTGCGGCAACCGCCCCGGCGCCGCTGCGGCATCCGCCGGCCGCAGCCTCCGCTTGACACCGACCCGCCGACCGATAAACTCCATCCCGGTCGCGATGTGGGGGCGCAGAGCGGCCGGTTCCTAGTACCGGAAGGACCTCGGTGGTGTCGTTCCCCTGTTCGCGTAAGATGGCTTTGCTTGCCGGCCTGGGCCTTGCCGGCCTGGCGCTTGCCTTGTCCGGCCCCGCGCAGGCCGAGCTCGGCGGCCCGCTCTCGACCGTGCAGACCGATGGCGCGCGAATGAGCGCGCGGATGGTTTCGGCGGACATGGGCGAATACGCGCTTCACACCCTGACCCGCCCGAACGGTGGGACCGTCCATGAGCTGACCAATGCGGGCGGTCAGGTCTTCGCCGTGACCTGGTCCGGCCCGGGAAAGCCCGATTTACGCGCCCTGCTCGGCCCTTATTTCGCAACCTTCCAGGCCGCGAACGTCGCGACCGGGCGTGGGCTGCATTCCCCGCTTCGCCGCCCGCCGCAGGTCAACCGGCCCGCCATCCAGATCCAGACCGAGGGCCATATGGGCTGGTTCCGCGGCGTCGCTTTCGTTCCCTCGCTCGCGCCGGCGGGATTCTCGCCCGGCAATCTGCCGCAGGAGCCCTGATTTGGCGCGCTGGTTCATCTCTTTGCTCGCCGCTTTGACGCTGGCGGGTTGCGGCGGCGGCGGATCGAGCTCCTCCGCTCCAATCGTCTCCCCGACTCCGATTCCGATCCCCACGCCCGCGCCGACACCGGCGGTCGCGAACACGGCGCCGTTGACGATCGATGCCGGCCCCGCCGCGCTCCAGGCCGGAAGCAACGGCTTCAGCGCGTTCAACTCGCCCTTCGTGACCGTGACCCTCTGTCCGCCCGGCTCGACCAGCAATTGCCAGACGATCGACCATATCATCCTCGACACCGGCTCGGTCGGGCTCAGGATCATCACGCCCGTGCTGAACGCGAGCGTCCTCGCGGCGCTTCCGGCCGAGACCGACGGCGCGAACAATTCGGTGGGCGAGTGCTACCAATACGTCAATTCCTACGCCTTCGGTTCGGTGCGCACCGCCGATTTCTCGATCGCGGGCGAGAAGGTCGCGAGCATGCCGTTCCAGGCGATCGGCGATACGGGCAAGTTCGCGGCCGTGCCGTCCAGCTGCTCCGCCGGCGGCGGCAGCGACATCGCGACGGTGCAGGATTTCGGCGCCAACGGCATTATCGGCGTCGGCACCACGACCACGGATTGCGGCGCCTTTTGCACCGTCGCCGGCGGATCGTCGGCGGCGATCTACTACGATTGCCCGTCCGCGGGATGCGGCGCGATCATCGGGCGTGCCGCGAATGAAGCGGCGCCGTTCCAGCAATTGCCGAATCCGGTCGCGGCCTTTCCCGCCGACAATAACGGCGTCATCCTGACGCTTCCCTCGGTTCCACAGGCCGGCGTCGCGGCCGTCGCCGGCACGGTGACGTTCGGCATCGGCACCCAATCGGACAATGCACTGGCGGCGCCGAACGTGCTGCCGGTGACGACCTCCTCGAGCCGGCTCGGCCCGGGCGTGCTCACGGCCACCTACAAAGGCAGGAATCTGACCCAGAGCTTCCTGGACAGCGGCAGCAACAATTATTTCTTCATCGACACCAGCCTCCCGCCCTGCACCGATCCCGACCTCATCGCCTTCTACTGCCCCGGCGCGCCGCTGCTGCTTTCGCCGGTGCTGACGGCGACCAACGGCGCGACGGCGAGCGGCGCCTTCACCCTGTTCAGCCCGCTGGACGTTCTCCCTTCGGCGACCGCGGCGCCGGGGCTCGGCATCAACCCCACTTTGGTCACGCCGCCCTTGCCCTTCGCCAACAGCTTCGATTTCGGCCTGCCCTTCTTCTTCGGCCGGACCGTTTACACGTCGATCGAGGGCCGCCCAGCCGGCGGCGTGCAGGGACCCTATCTGGCCTTCTGACGAGGTTCGGCGGCGAGCGGATTGCCCCCGCAACCACCCTTCCCCACACCGTTCGCCCCGAGCGAAGTCGAGGGGCCATGCCGGGCGGAGCCGAGGCCCCTCTTCTCGGCTGCGGCGACAGGACCACGCACGGGAAATGTCCGCCTCCACCATTCGCCGCCAATCCGGCACAAGCGGCTTTCCTGCTCGTCATGAGGGCCTTACCACCCTTCCGGCGCAGCGTTCGGGAGTGACGGATGACGAGCCAGGCTTTGACCGACGATCCTCCCAAATTCACGCGTTCGCTCTCCGGCCTCGGCGTCATCATCCTCACCTTGTCGGTGCTGTCGCCGGGCGTCTCGGTGCTGGTCAGCGGCGGGTCGATCCTGCAGCAGGCCGGCACCGGCACCGCGCTCGCCTTCCTGCTCGGCAGCCTCGTCTGCTATTGCCAGACGTCGATGGCGGCGGAGCTCGGCGCCGCTTACCCGACCGCGGGCTACGATTACGCCGCGATCGGCCATGCCGTCGGCGATTGGGCCGGCGCGACCTGCTATATCGCCAGCATCGCCTCCGTTCCCTTGTTCCTCAACACCTCCGCGGTCGGCATCGCCATCTATCTCCACCCGTTCGGCCTGCCGCTGAGCGCCAACGGCATCACCTTCGTCACCGTCGCCGTGATCACCGCAGTGTCGCTGCTCAACATCCGCGCCAACGAATATATCACCGGCATCTTCATGCTGATCGAGATCGGGGCCTTGCTGCTCGTCGCGGCGATCGGAATCTGGCACGCCCAGCCCCAGGCGGCCGCCCAGATCCTCCACCCCGTGCATCTCAGCAACGGCATCTGGCTCGCCGCCGGGATCGGCATCACCGGCATCGCGATCAACAACGCTTCCTGGGCGCTGGCGGGATCGTCCCAGGCGCTGATGTTCAGCGAGGACATGAAACGGCCCGAGACGATCGGCCGGATCATCATGCTGGCCTTCGCCATCACCGTCCTGCTCGAGACGGCGCCGATGATCGGCACCGTGGTCGGATCGGCCGACCTCAAGAGCGTGCTGGGCAGCGACGCGCCGTTCGAGACCTTCCTCGGACAATATCTGCCGGGCTTCGGCCTCAAGCTCGTGTCGCTGTCGATCGCCATTACCATCTTCAACGCCTGCCTGGCGGGGTTCGTCGGGATTGGCCGTAACGTCTTCAGCATGGGGCGAACCCGTTTGTTCGCGCGGCCGGCCAACCGGGCGCTCATGCGCCTGATCCCCCGCACCGACGCGCCGTGGGTGGCGATCGCCCTGATCGGCGCGAGCACTGCGGCCGCGACCTACCTCCCCCTGAAATTCAAGGTCCTGCTGCTCTCCGGAAATTATACGATCATCACCATCTTCTACGTCTGGGGCGTGTTCGCCGGGCGCCGCAGCGGCCGGACCGGCGGCCATGCCTACCGGACGCCGATCTTCCCGCTGATCCCGTTGCTCGGCATCGGCATCGTCATCGCCGAGGTGGTGGTGCTCTGGCTCGACGCCGAGCAGGGGCGCAAGTCGCTGTTCGTCTGCGGAGGCGTCTATGCCGCCGCTTATCTCTATTATCGCTTCGTGCTGATGCGCCGGCCCGGCGGCTGGGTCATGACCGGGCCGGAGGATATCGACGCGGCGACCCATAAAGGCGGTGACGGCTCCAGGGCATAGCCGGCCGCACCGGCGGGCGGGGCCTGCCTTCCACCCACGCCTCGATCGTGTAACGAGCCGGTGATGAAGAGCCTCGTCGACCCGACCGGAGCCCTGGCCAGCGGCCTGGCCGGCATCCGCAGCGAATTCCAGGTGCCGGCGTCCTTCCCCCCGGACGTCGCCGCCGCCGCCGAAACGGCAGCAAGGCGACCGCCGACCGAGCATGCCGACCGCACCGGCCGGCCCTTCGTCACGCTCGATCCCGCCGCCTCGACCGACCTCGACCAGGCCTTCGCCATCGAAGCCGCGGGCAGCGACCTGCTGCTGCACTACGCCATCGCCGACGTCGCCTGGTTCGTGGAGGATGGCGGCGCCGTCGACGCCGAGGCGTGGAAGCGGGGGATGACGCTCTATCTGCCGGACGGCAAAGCCGGGCTTTACCCACCCGTGCTGGCCGAGGGCGCCGCCAGCCTGCTCCCGGACGGGCCGCGTCCCGCGGTGATCTTCTCGGTGCGGGTCGCGCCCGACGGCGAGGTCCACCTCGACGGCGCCGAACGGGCGCTCGTCCGCAGCCGGGCCAAGCTCGCCTACGACAAAGTGACCGAAGCCGACGTGCCGGCGGGCTTCGCCGAATTGGCGCGGCGGATCCAGCAGGCCGAGGATACGCGCGGCGCGGCGCGGGTCGATCCGCCCGAGCAGGAGGTCGCCGCTCGCGCCGACGGCCATTTCGAATTGCTGTTCAGCCCGCGCCTCGCCTCGGAGGACCGGAATGCCGCTCTGTCGCTGGCGGCCAACCTCGCCGTCGCGGCCGCGCTCCAGGCCGCGCATACCGGGCTGTTCCGGGTCATGGCCGAGCCCGACCCATGGGGCGTGGAGCGGCTGCGCCACACCGCCCGCGCCTTCGGGCTGAAATGGCCCGGCGACGTCCCCCTCCGCCAGTTCGCGCGCGGTCTCAGCGGCGCGAACCCGCGCGAGGCCGCCTTCATGATGCAGGTCCGGCGCGCCGGCCGGGGAGCGTCCTACGTCCCGTTTCGCGAGGGAGAGACGCCTTGGCATTCGGCCATGGCCGCGACCTATGCCCATGCGACGGCGCCGCTGCGCCGGCTCGCCGACCGCTATGTGGTGCGGGCCGCTCTGGCGGTGGCCAATTGCAATCCGGTTCCGGATGTCGTGACCGAGGCCTTCGCCCGCCTGCCGCAGGTGATGGCGCGGGCGGAGGCGCTGAGCGGCCGGATCGACCGCGCCGTCATCAACCTCGCCGAAGCGGTGATGCTGCACGGCCGGGAAGGGGAGGCGTTCGAGGCGATCGTCACCGATCTCGACGAGCGCGGCGCGCGCATCCAGCTTCGCGACTTGCCTGTCGTCGCCCGGATCGACGGGCACGGCCTCGCCCCCGGCGATGCGCCCCGCCTCAAGCTCGTTCGCGCCGACCCGGCCGCGCGGACGGTCGCCTTCGAACGCATGGGCTGACGCGGGCGCCGCGCACGCGCCGCGAGGCAAATTGTCCTCAGCGAGAGCGGGTGTCACTCCGGCGAGCGCGCGATTTGGACCGCGACGGGCGGAATGATAGGAGTCACCGACTCTGGGGGGAAGCCAATGGCAAAGCCAGCAAAGTTCGCGCACGTCGTCTACATGACGCGCCGCTACGACGAGATGATCGCCTGGTATCGAAACGTGTTCGAGGCGGAGGTCGTCCACCAGGACCCGGCGCTCGCCTTCCTCACCTATGACGACGAGCATCACCGCTTCGCCTTCGCCAATCTCGATCTGCTCAAGCCGGGCGACGGATCGCCCGACGACCGGGGCCAGATCGGCGTCAATCACGTCGCCTACACCTATGGCAGCCTCGCCGATCTGCTCGACACCTATCAGCGGCTGAAGCGGACGGGCATCGCCCCTTACTGGCCGGTGCACCACGGCACCACGCTCTCGCTTTATTACACCGATCCGGACGGGAACCGGATGGAGCTGCAGGTCGATTGCTGCACGGTCGAACAGGCCAGGACGCTGATGGCGACCGAGGATTTCGCGGCCAACCCGGTCGGCGTCACCTTCGATCCCGATCTGCTGATCGCCCGGCTGGAGCAGGGCGAGGAGGCCGAGACGCTTCTCGTCCAGCCGGTCGGGACGCCGTCGCCGATCCCTGCCGCCCACGGCATGACCTGAAGGGGCCGGGCGCGAGCAACGACGCGGGAGATCGCCCATGACCACGGATTCGCTGCGGCCTTTCCTCCCGGCGAAAGACTTTGCCGTCAGCAAGAGCTTCTACGAAGCGCTCGGCTTCACCAAGCTGCTCGATGGGGACGTCGCGATCTTCGAGATCGGGACGGGCGCTTTCCTTCTCCAGGATTATTACCGGAAGGAATGGGCGGAAAACTGCATGATGCAGCTGATGGTCGACGACCTCGATGCCTGGTGGGTCCGCATCGCGGCGCTCGACCTGCCCGCCAAATTCGCGGTTCAGGCGCCGCGGCCGCCCGCCGTCCAGCCCTGGGGCCTGCGCGTCGCCTATCTGTTCGACCCTTCCGGAGTGCTCTGGCACATCGCCGAGCGCCGGCCCGACGTGCCGTGGGATTGAAGCCGCGGACGCCGGCCGCCAGGGCGCCTCACACGGAAACAGAAACCGGCCTGACAGCGCGCCCTGTGGATGTTAGGGGCGCGCATGCTCAATCTGAATGCGATCACGGTCCGCCTTGGCGGGCGGACCATCCTTGACGGCGCCAGCGCCGCTCTGCCCCCGGGCGGCCGCGTCGGCCTGATCGGCCGCAACGGCGCCGGCAAGTCGACTTTGATGCGCGTCGTCGCCGGCCTGCTCGATCCGGACGGCGGCGGGGTCGAGATGCCGCGCGCCGCGAAGATCGGTTATATCGCGCAGGAGACC
Source organism: Alphaproteobacteria bacterium (assembly GCA_028293025.1). Lineage (GTDB taxonomy): Bacteria > Pseudomonadota > Alphaproteobacteria > Sphingomonadales > Sphingomonadaceae > Allosphingosinicella. Next base: position 13,426 of record JAQGLF010000344.1, on the reverse strand, counting down.
CCCGCCGGATCCGCGACCCCCTTCGAGACCGTGCTCGCCGCCGATCTCGAACGGGCCGCTCTGCTCCACGAGGCGGAGACCAATCACGACACCCACCGCCTCGGCGACATCCACGACCGGCTGAACGCGATCGCCGCCCATGCCGCGCCGGCCAGGGCCGCGCGCATCCTCGTCGGCCTCGGCTTCGACGAGGAGATGCAGCAGCAGCCGCTCGACAGCTTCTCGGGCGGCTGGCGCATGCGCGTCGCGCTCGCCGCTCTGCTCTTCTCGGGGCCGGACCTGCTGCTGCTCGACGAGCCTTCGAACCATCTCGACCTCGAAGCGACGCTCTGGCTCGAGAATTTCCTCAAGAGCTACCGGGCGACGATGCTGATCGTCAGCCACGAGCGGGACCTGCTCAACAACGTCGCCGATCACATCCTCCACCTCGAGCAGGGCAAGGTGACGCTCTACCCCGGCGGCTACGACGCCTTCGAGACGCAGCGCGCCGAGCGCCTCGCCCAGCTCGAATCGGCGCGCGCCAACCAGGCGTCGCAGCGTGCCCGGCTGCAGGATTATATCGCGCGCAACAGCGCCCGGGCGAGCACCGCCAAGCAGGCCCAGTCGCGGGTGAAGGCGCTGGCGCGGATGGCGCCGATCGCCGCCGTGGCCGAGGATCCGAGCCTCAGCTTCGATTTCCCGAGCCCCGCCGAGCTCAAGCCGCCTTTGGTGACCCTGGACATGGCCTCGGTCGGCTACGCGCCGGGCGTGCCGGTGCTCTCGCGGCTCGACCTGCGGCTCGATCCGGACGACCGGCTGGCCTTGCTCGGCCGCAACGGCAACGGCAAGACCACGCTCGCCCGCCTGCTCGCGGCGCAGCTGCCGGCCATGGAAGGGAAGATGAACGCGCCGGGCAAGCTCAAGGTCGGCTATTTCACCCAATATCAGGTCGAGGAGCTGAACGGCGAGGAGACTCCGCTCCAGCATATGAGCCGGCTCATGCCCAAGGCGACGCCGGCGGCGGTCCGCGCCCAGCTCGGGCGGTTCGGCTTCTCCGGCGTGAAGGCGGTCATGGAAGTGTCGAAGATGTCGGGCGGCGAACGGGCACGGCTGGCGCTGGCGCTGATCACCCGCGAGGCGCCGCATCTGCTGATCCTCGACGAGCCCACCAATCACCTCGACGTCGACGCGCGCGAGGCCCTGGTCCAGGCGTTGAACGACTATAAGGGCGCGGTCGTCATGGTCAGCCACGACCGCCACATGCTCGCGCTCACCGCCGACCGGCTGGTGCTCGTCGACGGTGGCACCGCCCGCGAATATGCGGGCAGCCTCGACGATTATACCGACCTCATCCTCGGCCGGAACCAGGAAAGCGGCGGCGGCGGCCAGGCGGCGAGGCGCAACCGCAAGGACGAGCGCCGCGCCACCGCGGAGGCTCGCGCGCAGGGCCAGTCGCTGCGCCGCTCGGCGGAGGCCGCCGAGGCGGAGACCGCCAGGCTGGAGGCACGCAAGCGGGAGATCGAGCGCGCGATGTTCGATCCAGGCGCCGCCGCGCCCGAGGATCGCAGCCGGACGATGAGCGAGCTGATGAAGCTGCTCGCCGCGACCGACGCCCGACTGGCCGAGGCGGAGCGCAAATGGGTCGAGGCATCGGAAGCGATGGACAGGGCGCAGGCCGCCTGAGGACACCATGATTGGAACAAGCGCCCGGAATCCCTATTTAAGGCTCTGAGAAAAGAGGAAGATCGGAGCTGGACATGGCTGGAGGCTGGACGCGGGATGGCGCGGTTCAGGATCAGATCGACGACACCGTCATGGACGCGGTGCTCGCCGCGCGCGCGCGGATGCCCGCGGGCGAAGCGGCCATGCATTGCGCCGAGTGCGGCGAGGACATCCCCGAAGGCCGCCGCCGCGCTTTGCCCGGCGTGCGTACCTGCGTGGCCTGCCAGTCGGCGCGGGATGGGCAAATGGCGACCGCCGGGTTCAACCGCAGGGGCAGCAAGGACAGCCAGCTGAAATAGAGCCCGGGATCCGCGCGGCGGGGACGCCGAAGCCGTCGGTCGGGAGTGGCGCCAGGGCAGCCCGGCGCTGGTAACGTCGCGGCGGCGCCGAAAAGGAGCCGAACCCCGCAGAGTAGCCGCACTGCGCGAAACGGGTTACACCGGCGCCATGGGGGATCCTCGCGCGCTGGACTTCATCATGATCAGGCCGTCGCATTATGACGACGACGGCTATCCTATCGTCTGGTGGAGGACGCTGATCCCGTCCAACTCGCTCGCGGCCGTGAACGGCCTGGCGCGCGACTGTGCCGAGCGCGAGGTGCTGGGGCCGGGGATCGGCATCAACCTCGTCGCCATCGACGAGACCAACCGCCATGTCGTTCCGGAGCGCATCGTCCGCGACCTTCGCCGGCGCGGCGCGAGAGCGCTGATCGGCCTGATCGGCGTCCAGTCGAACCAGTACGACCATGCGCTCGATCTCGCGCGCGAGTTCCGCGCGGCGGGGCTGCCGGTGGTGATCGGCGGCTTCCACGTCTCGGGCTGCCTCGCCATGCTGAAGGAGGTTCCTCCGGAGATACAGGCGGCGCTCGACATCGGCTGCTCATTGTTCGCGGGCGAATGCGAGGAGGGGCGGCTCGATGAGGTGCTTCGCGACGCCTGGAATGGCACGTCGAAGCCAATCTATAATTATCTGAACGACCTGCCGAGCCTCGCCGGCGCGCCGATCCCGGTGCTGCCCATCGACGCGCTTCGCCGCAATTCGCAAAGCTGGTCCAGCTTCGATCTCGGCCGCGGCTGCCCCTTCCAGTGCAGCTTCTGCACGATCATCAACGTCCAGGGCCGCAAGAGCCGCTTCCGCACCGCCGACGATCTCGAGGCGATCCTGCGCGAGAACATCCCCCAGGGGATCAAGGCCTTCTTCATCACCGACGACAATCTGGCGCGCAATCGTCACTGGGAGGAGTTTTTCGACCGCCTGATCCACCTGCGCGAGAGCGAAGGCCTGAAGGCGAACCTGACCATCCAGGTCGACACGCTCTGCCACAACATCCCCAATTTCATCGACAAGGCCGTGCGCGCCGGCGTGATGCGGGTCTTCGTCGGGCTCGAGAACATCAATCCCGACAATCTGCTCGCCGCCAACAAGCGCCAGAACAAGATCACCGAATATCGCCACATGCTGCAGCAATGGTACCAGCGCGGCGTCTTCACTTTCGCCGGCTACATCCTCGGTTTCCCGGCCGACACCAAGGAATCGATCCTCCGCGACATCGAGATCATCAAGCGCGAGCTGCCGCTCGACGTGCTCGAATTCTTCACCCTGACGCCGCTGCCCGGCTCGGAGGACCATCGCCGCATGCACGAGGCCGGCGAGTGGATGGATCCCGATCTCAACAAGTACAACCTCCACCACCGCGTCAGCCACCACCCGCTCATGTCGGACGAGGAATGGGACGAGGCCTGCCGCGCCGCCTGGGCCGCCTATTTCACCTGGGATCATATGGAGACGGTCGCCCGCCGCCACGCGGCCCTTCCGCACGGGAGACCGAAGAAGGCGCTGCAATATCTCAACGAGTTCAAGATGATCTACGAGATAGAGCGCCTCCACGTGCTCGAGGGCGGCATCGTCCGCCGCAAGCGCCGGCGCTCCCGCCGTCCCGGCTTCCGCCGCGAGCCGGCCCTGTTCTTCTATCCCCGCTACGTCGGAGAGACCGCGGTGAAGGCCTTCCGCTACTGGCGCGGCTTTCGCAAGCAGGCGGCGACCATCAAGCGAGTGCTCTCCGACCCCGGCCGCTACGACTATACCGATCTCTCCCTACAGCCGCCGACCGCTGAGGAGTTCGGGACGCTCGGCCTGTTCCAGGAAACCACCGGCGGCATCGCGGCCGTGGCGAAGAAGCTGAAGCAGGATTCGATGCTCGAAGGCGTCAGACTGGCGCGCGCGCCGGCCGCCTGACCTTGTCGACCGACGGCGCCGGCGCCGCCTCAGCCCCGGTCGGAGGACCTGCATAGCGCATCGCCACGTCGCATCGTTCGTAACGGGCGCCGAAACGGCGCATGATCTCGTCGTCGTGCAGGAAGCCGAGCTTCTCGTAGAGATGGATGGCGGCCGCCGACTTCCGGTTGCTGAGGAGATAAAGCGTCGCGGCGCCCATCTCCTCCGCCCGCGCGATCACGGCTTTCAACAGGAACGCGCCGGCCTTGCAGCCGCGCGCCGCCTCGATCACGCCCATCTTGGTAAGCTCGAACTCGCCCGGGCCGGTCTTCCTGAGCGCGCAGGTGCCGACGATGCCGAGGCCCTCCGCCTCGACGAAGAGGATGGCGCCGCCCGGGTCCAGGATGTGCGCTCCCGGATCGGCGAGCAATTCGATTTCCGCAGGCTCCAGACTGTACATCGCGGTGATCCACTGCTCGTTGATCTCGCGGAAATGGTGGGCCAGATCGTCGTCATAGTCGCGGATCGTGAGCGCCGGCGCGCTTCCGCCTTCGCCTCGCCGATCCAGCGGCCGCTCGTTCAGCCGGTCTTCGACCTCCGCGATCTGGTCGAGCAGCGGCCCAGCAAGCCCGTCGAGCAGATCGGCGACCGCGGCCTCGATCTTGGGAAAGACCAGCAGCCTGGAACGGAGGAGCGCCGCTTTGCCCGCCTCGGTGAGCGAGACGGTCTTGTGGCGCTGGTCGCGGTGCATCCGGTTCATCTCGACCAGCCCGAGATCGGTCAGCCGCGCGACGGTTCGCGTCACGGCGGGTTGGCTGAGCTGCAGCGCCCCGGTCAGCCCTCCGATCGTCTGCGGGCCGTATGCGTCGATCGTCACGAGCAGGGAATATTGGCTCGGCTGGATAGCGAGGCCCGCCCGCTCGGCGAACCGCACCACGTCGCCCTGCATGCGTTCTGCCAGCCGCTTCAGCCGGCTGCCGAGAAACAGGACGGCGCGCTCCTTGATCACATCGTCCGTCACGGATTCTCTCCGGCCATTGTATAACCGGTTATATACTTGTCTAAGGAGCTTGCATACCGCCCGCTATGCCGAGGATTGTCTTGGGCTGGTCCCGGCAGCCCGAAGGATGCCGGCGCGTGCGTCCGGGGTAAGATCGATCAGCGACAATTCGCTGTCGAGCAGCAGGGGAACGTCCTTGGGCCCCAGCAGGGCGAGGCCCCATTGCCGGCCCGGCGGCGCGCCGGGCGGCGGGCTTATCAGCAGCGGGCCGCCGGTCCTGAACGTCGCCACGGCCTCGCGCCCGTCGTCCGACCGCCTGAATCGCACCTCGAGCCGGTTCGACCGAGGCCCGCTTGCGATCCGGTCGATCTCGACGATGACCGGCCGAGGCCGGCGCGCGGCGGCCGCCAGCGCCTTGCGGCTGGAGAACAGCCAGATCGAGAGCGCCCCGGCCGGCATCAGCAGCAGCAGGAACATCGGAATGAAGTCGTCCATGGTGGTTCCGCGCGCGATCTCGGGCTTCAGCAGGACGCGGCCCGGAGCGGCGGGATCGTAATAGGCGGCCGGCATGGAAATCGGCCGACGGCCCCAGAGCCAGACCTTCGCGCTTCTCGTCCCTCCGCCTTCCTCGGGGCGGAGCCGATAGACGATGTCGAGCGCGCAGCCCTTGGGTTTCCTGCTCAGGAAGCGGGTTGTATGGATGTAGCAGGGGCCGTCCGATCTCAGCACCTCCGCGGCGACGCCGCGCTCCCGCAGATCCCGGCGCAGCAGGAAGTCGCCCCCGATTTTGCCGACCCACCAAAGCCAGGGGAGGAAGAGCAGCAGGGCCGCGGCGAGGCCGAAAGCGCGCTTCGCATAGCGTCCCTTTTCCCGGACCAGACCGAGCGGCCGGCGCGGAAAGGCGATGAGAATCGGCGCCGTGCTCATGCGGCCCCCGCAATATGGGCGAGTCGCGCCCGTCAGGACATGCGGATTGCTACGGGCGTGTCACGCAGCAGGCAATCGTCGAGGTTCGAACCTGTTGGCCGCCATCCGTTTTCGTGCGCCCGGTAAGAACTTCGCAAGCTCCTGACCCTATCCCGAATCCCGGGCGCGACGATTGCCGATGCGCCAGCGAATGAATCGGAGATTCACCCGATGGGGGCCGTCAACATCTACTGCCGGGACCAGCGCGATCTTGGCGCCGACCTCGCAGGGCGCGGTCATCACGTCGTCTATCGCACCGAGGAGACGAATCGCTGCCCCGGCTGCGGACGGGCCCAATGGCATGTCGGCCGGCAGACCGCGGAATGCGCTTTCTGCGGCACTGCCATCGCCCTTGCGGAAGCCAAATGGGTCGGCGGCGGCAAGGCGGCTGCGGCGGCCTTGCCGGCAAAAGCCGCGCGGCGGGCCGATTCCGGAAAGGCGGGCGACGGCGCGAATCGTCGGCGGCACGAGCGGCTCCCCGTCGCCGACCGGACGCTGCAGCTCCTGATCGACGGATCGCCGCACGAATTCGCCATCCACAATCTCTCCGCCGGCGGGCTGATGGGCGACGCCCCGGCCCGGCTGGAGGCCGGCGACACCGTCCAGGTCCGGTTCGAAGGCGGCATCATCGTTCCCGCGACCGTCAAGTGGAGCAGTGGCGAGCTGCTCGGCCTGGCCTTCGATTCGCCGGTCCTCTTCGACGCCGCCCGCGCCGACTGACCTGCCATCGGATCGGGCGGAGCCGACGGCCGATCGTGTTTGCTCCATCCCCGCCGCCCATCCGATCGGCGAATGGCCGAGAGCGGCCCTAGCGGACGCCCCCCCTGTCGTCGTTGCGGCTCCGGGCCCCGCCCGCCGCGGCCAACACCTGGCGCGGCGGGCAGCCGGAAAGCCCGAGCGGCGGCTGTCCCGGTGGGGTGTATTTACTGAGACAGGATGCTGGCGATCAGGCCGGTCGCGGCCGCCACGAGCAGGTAGTCGCCGCTATTATTGTCCTCGCGCACCCACCGATAACCGCGGGGCGGAGCGCGCAAGCCACGGCGGCTCCAATCGGTCACGACGTAGCGCTGCTGGTTCTGCGCCAGGCGCTGGCCCTTGCGCCATTTGTGCTGGCGGGTGGCTGTGACCTCCCGATAACGCACGACCTGGCGATTCTGGCTTGCCTGCATGCTGCGATTGTCGTGGCGCTGCGCCAGAGCCGGCGTCATCGACGTTCCAGCCAAAAGTCCGGCAACCAAAAATCCCTTAAGCAACACGGTCATGTTCTTCTCCTTGGCAAGGCGGAGGATACGCGCCGTTCTTAACATAAGTTCCGTTGGAGCCGCCGGTCCCCCGGGGGACAACCGCGCGGAGCCCATCCGGGCGCCTGCCCAAGGACACGATCGCCGCTTCGGCCGCCCTGCACTCTTGCCTGACCTGCTGAAAACGCGCACCTTCGACAGCTCAGGGCGAGAGGGGATGAAATGACGATCGTTCCTGTCTTCGGGCAGACCCTCATTGCCGCCTGTCGCCGCGAAAGCACCGCCGCGCCGCCGGCGCGCCGCGCCTTGCCGCGTATACCTGCGAGGAGCATCCGCAAGCGGGATCCGGATCGTTCGGCTGGAGCATTTGCGAGGCAGGTGGAATGTCCTGCCGGCCCGGCAAACGCGCCCAACCGCTCCAGGCCAGGTTCAGGGGGGAGATCGTGCGCATGGATCCTGCAAGGCCGATAGTCGCCGCCGCCGCGGCGGGGCTTCTCGCTCTCTGTGGCGCAGCCGCGTCGCAGGCGCAGGTCCAGCCAGCCCCTCCATCCACATCGTCGGCGCAGGCTTCGCCCGGCCCGCTGCTCGGATTGCGCCCACCGGGGATGAGCCCGCAGCAATATGGGGAAATAACCCAGCACCAGTGCGACGACGCGACGAAGGCCTTCGAGCAGGATCCGTCGCCCGCCAACAAGGCCAACCTCTGCCACGGGGTTTCGGCGGGGGCGGTCGGAGGAATTGTGCTCACCCTGCCGGGCTACAGGATCGCCGCACCCTGGCAGGCGGAGATCTACTCGACCTACGACTATACCGACGCCGAGCTCGCCGACGATGCGCGCAAGGCGGCGAGCGACCTCGGCAAATATTATCTGGACCGCAAGCAGCCCTGGGAGCGGGCGCATCGCTGCGGCGGCGTCTATCTCGGCGACGGCTGGGTGCTGACTGCGGCGCATTGCGTCACCACCGCCGCGACCGGCCCCGAATTCCTGACGATGCGGAAGGTTCGGCTCGGCGTCTGGGATCTGTCGGATGCGCAGCCCGGCTTCACGATCGTCGCAGCCGTCATCCACAAGGATTATGAGAAGAATCCCAGCAGGAACGACATCGCCCTGCTCAAGGTCGATCTTCACTCCGGCCTCATGGAAGAGGACTTCCCCCAAGCGCGCCTGATCGGCGATCCGCGGCACCGGCGCCCGCTGGCCGTCGGGGCCCGGGTCGGCGTCACCGGCTGGGGCGCGACCGGAGCCAAGGCGGACGGGCCGATGATGCGTTCGCTCACCGGCGGCGTCGAGCGCGCCTCGGCGAAGCTGAAGGAAGTGCGGCTGTTCGTCGTCTCCCGCAAGATTTGCGCGGCCGTCCGGCCCTATCGCGGCACGATCAGCGACGACGTCATCTGCGCGGGCTCTCCGATCGCCGGGCAGGACGCCTGCACCTGGGACAGCGGAGGACCGCTCGTGCGGCTCTCCGACCGCGCGCTCGTCGGGATCGTCTCGCGCGGCTATGGCTGCGGGCTCAAGGGCGTGCCCGGCATCTACACGCGCATCTCCTCCTATCGCGGCTGGATCGAGCGGGCGAAGCACGCGCCGCTTGGCCAGGTCAGCCGGATGTAAGGCGATGGCGGAGCAGGAAACGGGCAGCGCCGGCGACAGGCCACTCCGGATCTTCCTGAGCTATTCGCGCGCCGACCGCGCGCTGGTGGCGCCATTGGCCGAAGCGCTCGAGCGCAGCGGCGCGACCGTGTGGTGGGATGCGCTGATGGAGGGCGGCGCCGCTTTCGCCCACCGGATCGAGGACCAGCTCGAAAGCGCCGACGCGGTCGTCGTGATCTGGTCGAAGACGGCGGTCCGCTCGGACTGGGTGCGGGACGAAGCCGGCCATGGCCGCGACGCCGGCAAGCTGGTCCCGGTCACCATCGACGGCACCGCGCCCCCGCTCGGCTTCCGCCAATATCATGTCGTCGATCTTTCGCAGTGGAAGGGATCGCCCGACGATCCGGCGTTCCGCGCGGTGCTGGGCGGCGTCGCCGGCGCCGGCGGCGCCGCCGCGCCGCGGCCGGCCGCAAAGCCGGCCCGGATCTCCCGCCGCGCCGCTTTGGTCGGTGGCGGCGCCGTCCTGATCGGCGGAGCGGCGGGACTCGTCGCGCTCCTCCACCCATGGCGGCGGGGGCCGGCGGATAACAGCATCGCCGTCCTTCCCTTCCGCAACATCAGCGGCGACCGCTCGCAGGCCTATTTCTCGGACGGCCTCGCCGAGGAGGTCCGCGCCGCTCTGGCGCAGAATTCGGCGCTGAAGGTCGCCGCGCCGACCTCGTCGAACATGTTTCGCGACAGCAGCGACGATGCGGAGGCAATCGGGCGGCGCCTCGGCGTCGGCTACCTGCTCGAGGGCAGCGTCCGCCGCGTCGGCGACGTGGTGCGGATCGCCGCCCAGCTCATCGACACCGGCACCGGTTTTGCCAGCTGGTCGCAGGATTTCGAGCGCAAGCTCGTCGACGTATTCGCGGTCCAGAGCGAGATCGCCGCGACCGTCGCCGACGCTCTCGCCGTCCGCGTCGCGCAGCCGGCCAGCCTTCCGGGCGGGACCAGGAACAGCGCCGCCTACGATTCCTATCTGCGCGGCCGCGCCTTGTTCAATGCCGACCAGGGAGAGGAAAGCGACCGCGCCGCGCTCGCCCAGTTCGACGCCGCCGTCGCGCTCGATCCCGATTATGCGACCGCCCATGCGGCGCGGTCGCGTTCGCTCGCCGGCATCGCCACCCAATATGCCAAGGCAGGGGAGCTGAAGACCCTCTACGACCAGGCGATCGGCGCCGCCCGGCGCGCGACCGCCCTCGCCCCCGATCTCGCCGCGGCGCACCTCGCCCTCGCCTTCGCCTTGTTCACCGGCCGGCTCGACTTCCGCGACGCCCGCGGACCGTTCGAGCGGGCGGCGAGCCTCGGCAAGGGCGATGCGGACATCTTGCTCCTTTATGCCCTCTATGCCTCCAAGGCCCGGCGCGCCGCGGCCGCGGCGGAGGCGGTCGGCCGGTCGCTCGGGCTCGACGCGCTCAACCCGCGCGCCTGGCGCGCCTCGGCCTCGGTCGCTTATGCCGCGCGCCGCTGGAGCGACGTCAAACCCGCCGCCGAGCGGGCGCTGTCGCTCAACCCGCAAATCTCGAACGCCCATGCGATGATCGGCAACGCGGCTTATGCCGAAGGACGGTTCGCCGACGCCCGCGCCGCTTATGAGGCCGAGCCCAATCGCTCCTTCCGCCTCGCCGGCCTCGCCAGCGTCCTGCATCGTTTGGCCGACGAGGCCGGCGCGGGCAAGGCGATGCAGGAGCTGGTCGCCGCGCTCGGCGACAGCGCGCTCTATCAGCAGGCGCAAATCCTGTCGCAATGGGGCAAGGCCGACCCCGCTTTGGCCGCGCTCGAGAAAGCGCGGGTCGTCGGCGATTCCGGTCTCCTCTACATGGCCACCGATCCGATGCTCGATCCGCTGCGCAGCGATCCGCGTTTCGGCCGATTGCTAAGCGGCCTGGGATTGGCCTAGATCGCGCACACCCCCTCACGAGGAAGGAAGTCGAGCATGGCGCAGCACAAGAAGGGCGGCAGTGGCCGCACCGGCGGTGATACCAGGACGGGCGGCGACACCCGCACCGGCGGCGACACGCGGACGGGCGGGGACACCCGCACCGGCGGCGACACCCGGACCGGGGGCGACACCCGCACCGGCGGCGACACGCGCTGACGCTGCGGAGCCTGTTTCGCCCGTGACGTGACGCTCTCCTGTGCGGGCGACCTGGTCCGGCCCTGAACGGCTCTAGCCCGGCAGCGTCAGCGGCCGGGCGTGATAGGTCTGCAGCCAGCTGCCGAGGCCGGCGGTCAGCAGCTCGGTCGCCCGCAAAGTTCGCCGCCGCAGGATGTCGAAGTCGAGCGCGTCCTCCGCCATGACGCTCTTCAGCGAGGCCAGATGGCGGCGCAAGGTGTCGCTGCGGTCGGCGCTTCCCGCGAAATCGCCCTGCATGCGGATCCCGTAAATGGCGGCGCCGAGCGCCGGCAGCGCCGCGCTGGCGATCGTCGTCACGGTCAGCAGTGGATGGGCCAGCGCGCTCAGCCCGGCCTCCGGCCGGAGATGATGGACGATCTCGAACAGGAACAGGCCGACGCAGGTGATGGCGGTCGCGCCGAACAAGGCGGTGCCGAGCAGGTGCAGCCGGTGCTCCAGCCGGCGCATCGCCCGGGCATCGGCTTCGAGATAGAGGAGCTGGTCGTCGACCAGCGAAATGAGCGCGGCCCGGCAGCAGCCGAGATAAGCGGCGTCCACCCGCACCGACGGCAGACCGAGCTCGCGCGCCGTCGCCCGGACGTACCAGTCGACCCATCCCGTCTCGTCCGACGGCAGGGTGCGCAGACCGAGCTCGCCGAGCTGCGCCGACACGACCAGGCAGCGTAGCCGCTCGGCGAGCTGGCGCGCGTCGAGCCAGCGGCGGTGCCACTGGGCGTGGCGTCCGACGCGGGTGAGGCCGAGGATGATCGCGATCGCGCTCAGCTCCAGCACGATCAGCACCGGCTTGGCCGCCGCCGGCAGCGCGAGCCCGAGCAGGGTCAGCAATACCGCGCCGGCCGCGCAGGCGAAATTGGTCACATAGGTGCTGCGGAAGAGCTGCGCGAAGTGGCGCGCGGCGGCGTCCGCCCGCGCGAAACGCGGCGCGAGGCGGCGATGGACGCGGGTTCCGAAGCCGCCGCCGAGCGTCTCCTCGCAAAGCGCCCCGATCGGCCGGCCGGTTTCGACCCCCTTGCGGAAATCGGCCCGCCGGGGACGCCGCACTCCGAGCAGGCCAAGCAGCAGCGGATAGGCGACCGCGGCGGCGCTGGAGCCTTCCCGGCTCGCCTCGAACCAGTCGACCATCGCCCGCTCGGCCGGATCGGGCGGCGGCGAGAGCAGCCCCGCCGCCAGCCGCGGCAGCGCCTCCATGCCGCCGCGCGGGATCGTCTCGATCGTCTGCTGGCCGAGGTCGTGCTCCTGGAGCCCGTCCCAGAGCAGGCTCGGCGGATGGTCGCTGGCGGGGTCGATGCGGATGACGGGGATGCCCTCCAGCACCGCCTCGGCCACGATCTGGGCCGCGCCGCCCCGGCCGCGCACGGGCCCGCCGTCCCAGACCGCGACGAGGATGTCGCTTTGCGCCAGCACGATGCGGCCGGCGCGCTCATAGGCGATCCCCCGGGTCGTCTCCTGGTGGGGAACGTGTAGCTCCAGGACGGAGCGGGATGCACCGAGCAATTGCTCGTAGGTCTGGCGGGGCGCGCCGGCCGCGAAGTCGCCCGAATAATCCTCGCGGGTGAACGGCAGGACGACGTCGAGCGTCCAGCCGCGCGCGACCGCCGCTTCGGCGAAGATCGTGTCGGCACCTTCGGCAAGCGCCGTCACCAGCCGCAAAGTCGGCTTCGCCCCCGCCTCGCCGGCGCCGACGACGCGTTCGATCAGGCCGATCAGGTCGCGGGCCATCGCTTCGACCGCGGCCACCCTGCCCTCGCCCAGGCGCTGCAGGCGATGGCCGGTGACGCCGATGCTGAGCGAGGGGGCCGGCACCGAAGCGGCGCCGAACGGCGTCTCGACCGCCGACACGGAAGAGGCCGGCTGAATCGGGGCCGGCTGAACCGGAGCCCGCTGGGCAGGGGCGGAATCGGCCATGTCGGCCGGCTATTCCGTCATAGCGCGTGGCGCCGGAACGCTTCGCTGCGTCGGTCCTTCAGCGGCACGGAAAGGATCCGGCGCTCAGCGCGTATCGCCGCCCGTAAAGTCCTCGCGGCCGCTATCCTCCTCCATGACCGCCAGGATCTCGACGTCGAGAGCTTCGGTGATCCGGGTGTCGCCGCCCGTCGCGACCTTGTTCTCGCCGGCTTCGGCATCTTGCCCGAAGCCGCTCTTGTCACCGTCCGTCATGTCGCCCTCCTCGAAAAGAGAAGCCCGGAATAGCTCTTTGACCGGCCGACATCAACGCGGCCATGGACCCTCCTTTCCACAGGCGGGAAAAGGTCGGGACGGATTGGCGGCGATTCCCAACATTTGGCGCGAGGTCACAGCCGATCACGCCGGTGCCTCAGCCTCTGTTCGCCCAAGTTGTTGAAAAGGTGGCGCTTCCCAATCTTGGCACGGCTCGTGCTGAGGGACTGGCATCCATGCGGGCATCGGCCCGCTGCGCCAAAGGAGTCACGCGATGCAAAGCCCACAGCCTGCCCTTCCCTTCCGGGACGACAATATCCTCGGTATCTGCCAGGCTGTCGGCGACGATTTCGGCTTCAATCCGCTTTGGCTCAGGATC
>JAQGLF010000300.1 GCA_028293025.1 Alphaproteobacteria bacterium | reverse complement strand
GGCGCGTCGACCCAGCGGGCGATCTCCCAGGGCGAGGCCTCGAAGCCGAGCTTGAGGCCGTATTCCGCCTCCATCCGTGTCCCCAGCACGTCGAGCTGGAGCGCGCCGACGACGCCCACGATCCAGTTGGAGCCGATCGCCGGCTTGAAGATGCGGATGACGCCTTCCTCGGCGAGGTCCTCGAGGCCCTTGCGCATCTGCTTCGACTTCATCGGATCGTCGAGCCGGATGCGGCGCAGGATCTCCGGCGCGAAATCGGGCAGGCCGGTGAAGGCGACGTCGCCGCGCTCGCTCAAGGTATCGCCGACCCTCAGGGTGCCGTGATTGGGGATGCCGACGATGTCGCCGGGGCGAGCGAGCTCGGCCAGCTCGCGGTCGCGGGCGAAGAAAGTGATCGGGTTCTGGATCGTTACCGTCTTGCCGAGGCGCGGATTGGTCAGCTTCATGCCGCGCTTCAGGCTTCCCGAGCAGATCCGCATGAAGGCGATTCGGTCGCGATGGTTCGGGTCCATGTTCGCCTGGACCTTGAAGATGAAGCCCGAGCATCGCGGCGCGTCGGGCGAGACCGGTCCGGCGCGCGCCGGCTGCGGCCCTGGCGGCGGCGCGAAGGCGGCGAGGCCCGCCAGCAGCGCGTCGACGCCGACATGCCTCAGCGCGCTGCCGAAGAAGACGGGAGTGAGGTCGCCGGCGAGGAAGGCGGCGATGTCGAACTCGGGATAGGCCGCGCGCGCCAGCCCCCCTTCCTCGCGCAGTAATTCCACCGCTTCGGCCGGAAGCGCCCGATCCAGGGCGGGATCGTCGAGCCCGGCGCAGGCGATGGCGGCGCCGTTCGTCGGCAGCAATTGCTCCTCCGCCAGATCGTAGAGGCCGTGGAACAGCCCGCCCATGCCGACCGGCCAGTTGCGGGGGGAGACGTCGAGCTGCAGCGTCTCGGCGATCTCGTCGAGCAAGGCGAAGGGGGAGAGGCCCTCGCGGTCGACCTTGTTGATGAAGGTGACGATCGGGATGTTGCGCAGCCGGCAGACCTCGAACAATTTGCGGGTCTGCGCCTCGATGCCCTTGGCGGCGTCGATCACCATGATCGCGCTGTCGACCGCGGTCAGCGTGCGGTAGGTGTCTTCCGAGAAATCCTGATGGCCCGGCGTGTCGAGCAGGTTGAAGAGCAGGCCGGCTCGCTCGAAGGTCATCACCGAGGAGGTGACCGAGATGCCGCGCTGCTGCTCGATCGCCATCCAGTCGGAGCGCGCGCGGCGGCGGTCGCCGCGGGCGCGTACCTCGCCCGCCTCGTGGATCGCCCCGGCCGCATAGAGCAGCTTCTCGGTCAGCGTCGTCTTGCCGGCGTCCGGATGCGAGATGATGGCGAAGGTGCGCCGTTCGGCGACATCGGCCGCCGCGGCCCGACCTGCTGCTTCGCTCACGAAATCCTCCTCCGGCGCGGCCGCTGCGGCGCTTCCCTGTCCCGTTGCTGGGAGGCCGCGGGCGAAAGCCGCTGCGACGGATGCCACATAGGCGCGGCCGGGCGTTTTTGGTAGAGGCGGCGTCAGGCGGCAGGGAAGGCTGAGACCAGGATGTTCGATATCTTCCCCGTGCCGGTCCTCGTCGCCGTTTTCCTGGCCTCGGCCGGGATCATCTGGGTCGCCGGCGTCAAGCTTTCGGACGCGACCGACATCCTCGCCGACCGCTTCGGGTTCGGCGAGGCGATGGGCGGGATGATCCTGCTCGCCATCGCCACCAATCTGCCGGAGATCGCGATCACCGCCAGCGCCGCCTGGCACGGCGACCTCGGCGTCGCGGTCGGCAACATCCTCGGCGGCATCGCCATCCAGACGGTCGTGCTCGTCATCCTCGACGCCTTCATGAAGGACAAAAGGCCGCTCACCTATCGCGCGGCCAGCCTCACCCTCGTCATCGAAGGGCTGCTCGTCATCGCCGTCCTCATCGTCGCGATCGCCGCCACCCAGCTGCCGGCCTCGCTGATCCTGCTGCGCCTGACGCCGGACAGCCTGCTCATTGCCCTGTTCTGGGCCGCCGGCATCTGGCTGATCGCCCGCGCCAATCGCGGCCTCCCCTGGCACGATTCCTCGGGCTCGGCGCCCGATACGCAGACGAAGCCGAAAGGCCATTCGAAATCGGCCCGGCCGGACTTCGCCACGCATGGGACGGCAAAGGCGGTCGCGATCTTCGCCATCGGCGCGGCGGCGACCTTGGTCGCCGGCCTCGTTATCGAGGAGAGCGGCAGCGCGCTCGCGGGCCATATCGGCATGAGCGGCGTCCTGTTCGGCGCCACCTTCCTCGCCGCCGCCACCGCCCTTCCCGAACTGTCGACCGGCCTCGCCTCGACCCGGCTCAAGGATTACCAGCTCGCGATCAGCGACATCTTCGGCGGCAACGCCTTCCTGCCCGTCCTCTTCCTGCTGGCGACGGTCATGTCGGGCAAGGCGGTCCTTCCCCATGCCCAGGCGACCGACATCTATCTCGCCGCCCTCGGCATCCTGCTGACCTGCGTCTACACCGCCGGCCTCATCTTCCGGCCCGGCCGGCGGGTGCTCGGCATCGGCATCGACTCGCTGGCCGTCCTCATCCTCTATGGAATCGGCATTGGCGGGCTGGTCTTCGTCGCCCAGCGCGGGGCGGGCGGATAGAGCTCAGATCAATGTCTCGAGCAGGGTGAAGCGGACGGGCATGAGCGCGCGTATGTCGAGGCTGGAATCGAGCCTCTTCTCTACCACGCTCAATTGCTGGACCTCCTTGCCGCCGAGCGGGATCGCCATCCGGCCGCCGGGGCGGAGCTGCTCGACCAGGGCCGGCGGCGGCGCCGTGGCGGCGGCAGTGACGAGGATCTTGTCGAACGGCGCTTGCTCGGCCCAGCCGCGCGAGCCGTCGCCGACCCGGATCGCGACATCCGGACCGCCGAAGGCGGCGAGCCGCTGGCGCGCCTCGGCGGCGAACTCCTCGACGATCTCGACGCTGCTGACCTCGGCGCCGAGCGCCGCCATCAACGCCGCCTGGTAGCCGAAGCCGGTGCCGATTTCGAGCACCTCCTCGCCGGGCTCCAGTTCGAGCAGGTCGATCATCAGGGCGCCGATGAAGGGCTGCGACACGGTCTTGTCGAAGCCGATCGGCAGCGGCGTGTCCTGATAGGCGGCAAGGACGAGCTGCGGCGGCACGAAGGCATGGCGGGGCACGTCGAGCAGGGCCTGGCGCAACCGCGGCTCGGGCGTGCTCCGCCCGAGCTCCTCGCGCGCCAGATCGTAATGCATGTCGATGATCTCGACCATGTGGCGGCGGAAGATCGCCAGATGGCTCTCGTCCAGCCCCTTCATCGACCCGCTGTCTCAGTCGGCCGCGCCATAACCTTCCTGTAGCGAGCGGGCGCCCGAATGTCAGCGGCGCGGAGGATTTCCGTCAGCCCTCGAGATTGTTCGCGGCATAGGGGTCGCTGAGGCCGAGGCCGATCGACGCGCGGGCCTGGTCGGCTTCCGAGGAGGTCACCGGATAGGCGCAATAATCGGCGGCGTAAAAGGCGCTCGGGCGGTGGTTGCCGGAGAGGCCGATGCCGCCGAATGGCGCGTTGGACGGGGCGCCATTGGTCGGCTTGTTCCAGTTGATCACGCCGGCGCGGATATTCGCCCAGAAGCGGTCGTAGAGCTGCGGGCTGCCGCCGACGAGCGAGGCGGAGAGGCCGTAGCGGGTGGCGTTGGCCTCGGCGAGCGCAGCGTCGAAATCGGCGACGCGGATCACCTGCAGCACCGGCCCGAATAATTCCGCGTCGGGCCTTTGCTCGACGGCGGTGACGTCGATGATCGCCGGCGTCAGGAACGGCCGGGCTTCGACCGGCCGGTCGAGATGCTTGATCGGCCGTCCGCCCTTGATGATGAGGTCGAGGAAGGCCTCCTGCAGCTGGTCGGCGGCCTGGTTGTCGATCACCGGCCCCATGAACGGCGCGGGATTGGCGTGGGGATGATCGACGATGATGCGGTCGGCGAGCTTGCAGATCGTCTCGACCAGATCCTCATGGCCGTCGTCCTTGACGATCAGCCGCCGCGCGGCGGTGCAGCGCTGGCCCGAGCTCATGAAGGCGGACTGGACGGCGATCGCTGCGGCGGCATGGATGTCGGTCGCGTCCCAGACCACCAGGGGGTTGTTGCCGCCCATTTCGAGCGCGAGGATCTTCTGCGGCGTCTCGGCGAACTGCCGGTGAAGCGCGAGCCCGGCCCGCACCGAGCCGGTGAAGAGCAGCCCGTCGATGCCGCCATGGCCGGCCAGCGCCCGACCGATTTCGGGCCCACCCTGGACGCAGAGCAGCACGTCCTCGGGCACGCCGGCCTCGTGGAACTGGCGGACGAGGAATGCACCGGTCGCCGGCGTCTTCTCCGACGGCTTGAACACCACCGCATTGCCGGCGATCAACGCGGGGACGATGTGGCCGTTCGGCAGATGCGCCGGGAAATTATACGGCCCGAGCACGGCGAGCACGCCGTGCGGCTTGTGGCGGACGGCGACGCGGGCGCCCATCGCGCCTTCGAGCCGGCGCTGCGAGGTCCGCTCCGAATAGGCGCTGACCGAGATGTCGACCTTGTTGACGACCGCCTCGACCTCGGTCGCCGTTTCCCAGAGCGGCTTGCCGGTCTCGCGGGCGATGAGGTCGGCGAACTCCTCCTTCTTGCCGCGGACGACATTGGCGAAGCGGCGCAGGGTCTCGATGCGGACCGCGAGCGGCCGCGCCGCCCAGCCCGACCATGCCGCCCGGGCCCGCGCGACGTCGGCATCGACATCGCCGGACTCCCCCGTCCAGAGCGTGTCGCCGGTCGCCGGTTCCGTCGAAATGAGGGTTGCCATCGGGGCTGACCCACCATTTTTGCCGATCCGGGTCAAGCGGCGGGCGTCATAGCCTCGCCCATGCGCCGGACCTGCTCGATCTTTCGGCGGAAGGAAGTCCAGTCGTCGGCCTCGTCGATCCGGCTCCAGATCGCCTCGACCTCGTCGATGTGCATCGAGCAAGGCCGCTCGTCCGACCAATAGCCATGGTCGAGTGCCCCATCGACCGGCGCGAAATTTTCGACGGCGGCGCGGAAGCCGGCGAAGGGCTCGGCCGCATAAGCTTCGTCCGCCGGCGACGGGCCGCGCCGCCGCCCGCCGCGCCAGTCGAAGAAGAAGCTGTCGATCTCCACCGACTTCGCCGCCAGCGCCGTCTCCAGCGTCGCGAGGAGGCCGGCATTGTCTTTTTCGTCGCCGCTCGGGCTTATGCCCAGGCGGGCGAACATCGCCGCGGCCAGCTGAAGCTGGAACTCGGCCGCGAAGGCTTCGAGCGACGGCGTCAGCGCCTCGGCTTCCGCGATCGTCCTGAGCGAGGCGGCGAGCTGGACCAAATCCCAGTGGATCGCCTCCGGCTGGCGGCCGAAGGAATAGAGGCCGGCATGGTCGAAATAAGCGGCGGTGAAATGCCCGTCCCAATAAGGCGTGAAGCGCCACGGGCCATAGTCGAAGCTCTGCGCTGTGATCGCGATATTGTCGCTGTTGAGGACGCCGTGGACGAAGCCGGCGGCGATGTAGGAGGCCGCCAACCGCGCCGCCTCCCGCGCGATGTGGGCGAGCAGGCGGGCCGGGCCGTCCCCGCCGCCGGCCTCGCCGTAATAATAGCGCAGGCAATAGTCGGTCAGCCGCCGCATCTCTTCGGCGAGCCCGAAATAAGCGAGGCGCTGGAAGGTGCCGATGCGGATATGGCCGTGCTGCAGCCTGACCAGCACCGCGGCGCGGGTCGGGGAGGGCTCGTCGTTGCGCTCGAGCGCTTCGCCGGTCTCGATCAGCGAGAAGCTCTTCGACGTCTCGACGCCGAGGGCTTCGAGCATCTCGGTCGCCAGTACCTCGCGGACCCCACCCTTCAGCGTCAGCCTTCCGTCGCCGAAGCGGCTATAGGGGGTCTGGCCGGAGCCCTTGGTGCCGAAATCGAGCAGCCGGCCCGCGCCGTCGCGAAGCTGCGCGAAGAGGAAGCCGCGCCCGTCGCCGATATCGGGATTGTACACACGGAATTGATGGCCGTGATAGCGCAGCGCCAGCGGCCGGGGGAGATTGTCGGGCAGCGGCGCGAAGCGGCCGAAATGACCGATCCATTCCTCGTCGCCGAGCCCCGCCAGGCCGACCGCCTCCGCCCAGCGGTCGTTGCGGAAGCGCAGGACCGCCTGCGGGAAATCGGCAGGGTCGACCGGATCGTAAAAGGCCTCGCCGAGCTCGAGGATCACGGTTTCGGGCCGATAGGGCGAGGGGAGGGGAGGAATGGTCACCGCCGCCAAACCCTGGCCGTTCGCCGCCGGTTCCGCCAGCCGCTTCGCGGCGTCGAGGGCGAGAGCGGGAACCGAGGCAATTGCGGAACAGGGGTGGCGGCCGTTAAGGACGGCGGATGAACGGGGGAATCATGGCCGACTGGACCGATGGCTGGTGGACGTCCGGCGACGGGTTGCGGCTCCATTATCGCGACTATGCCGGCGACGGATCGCGGCCCCCGATCCTCTGCATCCCCGGCCTCACCCGCAATTGCCGCGACTTCGAGAGCGTCGCCGCCCGCCTCGCCGGCGCCTGGCGGCTGATCTGCGTCGACCTGCGCGGCCGCGGCGAGAGCGCTTATGCCAAGGATTCGGCGACCTACACGCCGCTTACCTATCTGCAGGATATCGAGGCGCTGATCGCGTCGCTCGGGCTTGCTCGCTTCGCCGTCTTCGGCACCTCGCTCGGCGGCCTCGTCGCCATGTTCCTGGCGATGACCGACCGCCGCCGGCTCGCCGCCGCCTTGCTCAACGACGTCGGCCCCGAGCTGGAGGCGAAGGGGCTCGACCATATCCGCACCTATGTCGGCCGCTCGCAGGCCTGGCCGACCTGGCTCCACGCCGCCCGCGCCTTGTGCGAGGCGCAGCGCGAACGCTATCCCGACTGGACGCTCGACCAATGGCTGGTCTTCGCCAAGCGCGTCGGCCGGCTCACCGCCGAGGGCCGGGTCGTGCTCGATTACGACATGCGCATCGCCGACCCGATCCGCCAGGCCCCGGCCACGACACCCGAAATCGACCTCTGGCCCGCCTTCCGCGCCCTGGACGGGGTGCCGGCCCTGCTCGTCCACGGCGAATTGTCCGATCTTCTCTCGGACGCCACGATCGAACGGATGCGCGCCGAAATGCCGGGCCTGGAGACCGTCACCATTCCCCGAATCGGCCACGCGCCGACCCTGGAGGAGCCGGAGGCGGAAGCGGCGATCGACCGGCTGCTGGCCCGGATCGCCTGAGTTATTGCGCGCCGGCGGCGGTGATCTCGCCGCCGCTTCGATAGATCACCCCGCCTTTCATCACGAAGCGGACATGGCCGAGCTGGGCGGGGTCGGCGAGCGGATCGCCGGCGGTGGCGACGATGTCGGCGAAGCGGCCGGGCTGGATCGAGCCGATCCGGTCGGAGGCGCCGATCAGGTCGGCGGCGTTGCGGGTCGCCGCCATGATCGCGTCGATCGGCCGCATGCCGTTGGCGACGAGCAGGCCGAATTCCATCGCATGGTCGCCCTCGCCGATGTCGGTGCCGTAGGCGATCTTCACGCCCGAGCGGATCGCCAGCGGCAGGTTCTTCTTCGGCAGCGGATCGTTGGCGATCTCCTTGGCCGGGGTCCCTGGCGTCAACAGCTCGGGATGCTCGAGCGCGACCTTGTAGAAGAGGTCGTAGACGGTGAGCGTGGGCACCAGATAGGTGCCGCGTGCCTTCATCAAGGCGAAGGTCTGGGCGGTGGCGAAGGAGCCGTGCTCGACCGAATCGACGCCCGCCCGCACCGCCGCCTCGATCGCGCCCGCCGGGTAGATATGCGCCGCCACCTTCATGCCGAGTGCATGGGCGGTCTCGACCGCAATGCGCATCTCCTCCTCGGTCATAAGCTGCTGGCGCGGATCGTCGCCGCTCGAGGCGATGCCGCCCGACGGCATGATCTTGATCAAATCGGCGCCGCGGCGGCGATGCTCGCGCACCCGGATCCGCGCCTGTTCGGGTGTGTCGACGATCCCGGCCTCCCAGCCGGCGTGGCGCAGCTCCGGGTCCAGCGCGTTCATCGGGTCGCCATGGCCCCCGGTCGGACCGAGCGGCTCGAGCGAGACCCAGAGGCGGGGCCCGGCGATCTTGCCGGCATTGATCGCGTCGCGCACCGCGACCGTGTCGCTGCCGCCGCCGACGTCGCGGGCGCTGGTGAAGCCCTGGAGCAGCATCTGGCGGGCGAACAGAGCGTCGTCGAAGGCGCGGTCGAGGTCGCTATGGGTGAGCCAGTCCTCGATCGCGTTGGTCCGGCTCGGCAGCCTGGCGCCGATATGGACGTGGCAGTCGATGAATCCCGGCATCACCGTCTCGTCCGAAAGGTCGATCACCGCCGCGCCGGCCGGCGTCACGAAGCCCGGCTCGACCGCCTGGATGCGGTCGTCATGGACGAGGATCGAGACGCGCTGCCGCACCGTTTCGGAGACGCCGTCGATCAGCCGGCCGGCGTGGATCACATAATCCGCGGCCGAAGCGGCGGCCGGCAGGAGAGCGAGCAGGGCCGCGAGCGCGGCGCGGCGAAGGGCATGTCCGATCATGCTTCCCGTCTACGGCGTGACGGCCGCCGCGGCCACCGCGTCTTGCCTTAGGGGCGTGGCGTCAGTTACGGCGCCTCATCCCTCGCATCAGGAGCGACGAGCCTTGGCCGCATCCAAGCCAAAGAAGATCGTGTTTTCGGGCATCCAGCCGACCGGCGACCTTCATATCGGCAATCTGATCGGCGCCATCTCGCTCTGGGTGAAGGAGCAGGACAAGCACGACAACA
>JAQGLF010000272.1 GCA_028293025.1 Alphaproteobacteria bacterium | reverse complement strand
CCAAAAGGGACAATGATGCGGCCGGATCCGACGCGCTGCCTGCTGCTGATCGACGACGAGCCCGCGCAAAGGCGGCTGGTCACCGCGATCGGCGCCCGCGCCGGCTGGTGGGTCCGCGGCGCGTCCGACATCGATGCGGCGCAGGCGATGCTCACCGATCCCGAGCAGCCCAAGGTCGACGCCATCCTCCTCGACCATTGGCTCCCCGGGGCCGAGGGCACCGAGCTGATCGGGCAGATCAGGGCGCTCGCGCCCGAGCTGCCCCTGCTGGTGATGACCGCCCAGACCTCGGTCGCGGTAGCGGTGGAGGCGATGCGCGCCGGCGCCGCCGATTTCCTGGTGAAGCCGATCGCGCCGGATCGCCTGCTCGCCGCGCTCAACGCCGCCACCGACCGGCGCCAGCGCAACGGCGAGCTTCGGCCGCTGTCGGAAAAGATCTCCAAGCCGCTCGCCTTCGACGAGATCGTCGGCTCCGCGCCCCGCTTCCGCGCCGCCATGGCGGTCGCCGCCAAGGCGGCCCGCGCCCGCGTCTCGGTGCTGATCGAAGGCGAGAGCGGCTCGGGCAAGGAAGTGATCGCCCAAGCGATCCACACCTCGAGCCCGCGCGGCAAGAAGGTGATGGTCACCGTCAATTGCGGCGCCATTCCCGCCAATCTCGTCGAATCGGTTTTGTTCGGCCACGAAAAGGGCGCCTTCACCGGCGCCTTCGACCGCCATATCGGCCGCTTCGAGGATGCCGACGGCTCGACCCTGTTCCTCGACGAGGTCGGCGAGCTGCCGCTCGACACCCAGGTGAAATTGCTGCGCGCGCTCGAGACGGGCGAGATCCAGCGGATCGGCGGCCGCTCGATCCAGATCGTCGACGTCCGCATCATCGCCGCGACCAACCGCCGGCTCACCGAAGAGGTCGCCGCCGGCCGCTTCCGCGAGGATCTCTATTACCGCCTCAACGTCGTCCACGTCGACATCCCGCCGCTGCGCGACCGCAGCAGCGACATCCCGCCGCTCACCCGCCACCTCCTCGCCCGCGTCGCCGAGCAGCCGGGGATGCGGCATCTGTCGATCACCGACGACGCGCTGGCGGTGCTTATGCGCTACGGCTGGCCGGGCAACGTCCGCCAGCTCCAGAACGCCTTGTTCCGCGCCGCCGTGCTCTGCGACGGCAATGCGCTGACCGCCGCCGACTTCCCGCAGATCGCCGAGGAATCGACGCTCAGCCGCCGTTCCAGCGACTATCACGGCCGCACCCTCAACGGCGCCTCGCAGACGGCCGCGCTGTCGAACGGCCCCGGCATCACCCTCTACGACAATGACGGCAACATGCGCTCGCTCGACGAGATCGAGTCCGACGTCATCCGCCTCGCCATCGGCCATTATCGCGGCCGCATGACCGAGGTGGCGCGCCGGCTCGGCATCGGCCGCTCCACGCTCTATCGCAAGCTCGGCGAGCTCGGCATCGGCGAGGTCGCCTAAGCCTCTTCTGGATACAGACCTCACCTGGCGCAGTGACGGCGGCAGGCAAGCTCGCTACACCCCCGTCATGACCGACTTCACCAACGCCGTCGCCCTGATCACCGGCGCCGCCTCCGGCATCGGCGCGGCGACCGCCACCCGTCTCGCCACCAGCGGCGCCCGCAAGCTGATCCTCGTCGATCTCGAAGAGGAGAAATTGCGCGACTTCGCCTTCACCCTGCCCTGCGAGCGCCAGCCGATCATCGGCGACGTCGCCGATCCGGAATTGTGGGCGCAGGCGGATCTCACCGGCCTCACCCATGCGGTGGTCAATGCCGGCATCGGCGCCGGCGCGCCGATCGTCGATTCGAGCTTCGAGGATTGGCGGCGGGTCCTCTCGGTCAATCTCGACGGCGCGTTCCTCACCCTGCAGGCGGCGATGCGGGCGATGCGCGAGCGGGGCGGCGCGATCGTCCTCACCGCCTCGGTCGCCGGCATCAAGGCCGAGCCGGGCATCGCCGCCTACGGCGCGTCCAAGGCCGCCGTCATCCAGCTCGGCCGCATCGCCGCCAAGGAGGGCGCGCCGCTCGCCATCCGCGTCAATTCGGTGGCGCCCGGAGGCGTCGAGACGCCGATCTGGCGCAGCGTCCCTTTCTTCGGCCAATTGGTCGAGACCCTGGGCGGCGAGGACGCTGCGTTCAAGGCGATGGGCACCGCGGGATCGACGCCGCTCGGCCGCTTCGCCAGGCCGGAGGAAGTGGCGGAGCAGATCGCCTTCCTCCTCTCCGATTCCTGCGGCTTCGTCACCGGCGCCTGCCTCGTCGCCGACGGCGGCTATTCGCTTTAGCTAAGCCACCTTTAACCGCGGCCGGTGCATAGCGCGCCGTGCCGTGTTTCCGTCCGCTTCTGCTCGTCCTGGGCCTGCTCCCGGTCGCTTCGCCCGCGGCGGCGCAGCGCCTGCCTTATGCAGAGATGCTCGACGCGCCGAGCCTGCCCTATGACATTCCGGCGGAATCGGCCGCGTCTGCCGCCCCGGCGCCGGCGGCCGCGCCCAGGCAGGGCAAATGGCTTCAATACGGCCTGCTCGATCGCTTCGAATGGACGGCGATGCGCGGCGGCGACGGCTATGCCTGGGATTTCTCCGCTCTGGTCGGCGGCGAGCGCAACCGGGTCTATGTGGATTTCGGCGGCGACGGCCTCTTCTCCGGCGGCGTCCAGTCCGCGGAGCTCGACATGCTCTACAGCCGCGCGGTGGGCGGCGACTGGGACCTCAATGCCGGGCTGCGCTACGATTCGCGGCCGCATCCGAGCCGCCTCTACGCGACGCTCGGCGCGCAATATAATGGCGAGACGAGCTGGCTCGGCGGCTTCGCCACCCTCTCGCAAAGCGGCGTGCCCGGCGCCCGTCTCACCGGCTATACGAGCTTCAGGATCGTAGGGCCGCTCCGCCTCCAGCCGAGCTTCGATGTCGAGGCCGCGGCGCGCGACATGCCGGCGCTCGGCATCGGCCGCGGCTTCACTTATGCCGAGGGCGGGCTGCGGCTGCGCTACGAGATCCGCGCCGCTTTCGCCCCCTATGTCGGCGTGAGTTGGGCGCGCGACCTCGGCCGCACCGCCCGGCTCGACCGCGCCGCCGGCGACGATCCGGAAACGCGCAGCCTTGTCCTCGGCCTCCACTCCGAATTCTGATCGGCCCGCGCCGCGGGCGCGCTTGACCCGCGGCCGGCTCTTCGATCAGGTTACCGGCAGCATCGCGGCAGAGGAGAGCGAAATGAAACAGCCCCGGATCGTCTCACGCGAGGAATGGCTGGAGGCGCGGCGGACGCATCTCAAGACCGAGAAGGCGCTCAGCCGCTTCCGCGACATGGCGGCCGAGGAGCGCCGCCGGCTGCCCTGGGTGCGCGTGGAGAAGGACTATCTGTTCGACACGCTCGCCGGGCCGAAGACGCTCGCCGATCTGTTCGACGGCCGCAGCCAGCTGATCGTCTATCATTTCATGTTCGGGCCGGGCTGGGAGAAAGGCTGTCCGGGCTGCTCGTTCATCGCCGACCATATCGACGGCGCCAATCTCCACCTCCCCCATCACGACGTGACCCTGCTCGCCGTCTCGCGCGCGCCGCTCGCCGAATTCCTCCCCTACAAGGAGAAGATGGGCTGGCGCTTCGAATGGGTGTCGTCGGCCGGCAGCGACTTCAACCGCGACTTCGGCGTCCAGTTCACGCCCGAGGAAGTGGCGAGCGGCGCTCTCCTCTACAATTTCGGCACATTGTCCGCGGGGCCGGAGGATCTGCACGGGGAGAGCGTGTTCGTCCGGAGTGCGGGCGGCGAGATCTTCCACACCTATTCGAGCTATGCGCGGGCGGGCGACATCTTCATCGGCGCCCATAACTGGCTCGACCTCACGCCGCTCGGCCGCAACGAGCAGGGCACGATGAACTGGGTGCGCCGCCACACGGAATATGAGGATGAGGCGCCGCCCCATTGCCATACTCCCGCGGAGACGGCGGGGGCGGCCGCGGAATAGAACGACTAAGGCTCTTCCTGCCGAAGAAAACCGCTCGCCCTGTCCCGTTTCATTTTTTGGAACCGAAGCAGGACCGCTCGTCCAAAGCCATAAAGAAATAGCATCGCAGCAGTCCCGTAGAGTATCGTGAGAACGGCGGTGGCGAGCGCGGCACCCAAGACGATGGCGAGCATGAGCACCTCAGCAGACACATATACAAAGACGCATGCCCAGTTAATGGCCCGACCGCCTATGCCGTAATTAACCCGCCATGCAATTTTCAACCCGAGCGCGAGCGGCACCCCGAAGAAGAGGCAAAAAAGCACGTTTGCGACATTTTCGGCCATGAGGAAGCTTGGCTCCTGACTCGGTTCAGCGGATCGCCCCGCGCTCGACGCCCTTCAGGAAATCGACCAACCCGGTGAAATAGGCCTGCTGGTCGTCGTACATCGCCATGTGGCCGCCGCGCGGGGCAAGGAGGAAGCGGCCATTGGGCAGGCGCTGCGCCATCGCCCGCATCCACGCAGGATCCATCGTGTCGTAAGTGGCGCCTATCACCAGGGTCGGCACCTTGATGAGGTGGAGATCGGCGGAGCGGTCCCAATGCTCCAGCACGCCGCTGGCGCCGAGCTCACTCGGCCCCTGCATCAACGTGTAGACGTGCGCATTGACGTGGTTGATCGAGCGCAGCACCGGCTCCGGCCAGTCGGCGAAGGGGCGGCGGAGGAAATGCTGCGCGTAGTGCATGGGGACGAGCGCCGCCATGTAGCGGGGATCGTCGGTGCGATGGGTGGCCTCGAGCTCCTTGACCAGAGCGAGCTGGCGCTGGTCCATCGCCGGCATCAGCACCCGCTCGGCGTAGCGGTTATAGGCCGGGATCGAATCCATCATGTTGGAGATGACCAGGCATTTGAGGTTGCGCTGATATTTGAGCGCATATTCGATCGCCAGCAGTCCGCCCCAGCTATGGCCGAACAGGCAGAAGTTCGACCTGTCGAGGCGCAGCGCGCGGCGGACCTGCTCGACCTCCTCGACGAAGCGCGCGGTCGTCCACAAAGCGTCGTCGTCCGGATGATCGGACAGCCCGGCGCCAAGCTGGTCGTAATAGATATATTCGATCCCCTCACCGGGGAAGAAGCTGTCGAACGCCTCCAGATAATCATGGCCCATGGCCGGGCCGCCGTGGAGGAGCAGCACCTTGAGCCGCGGATTGTTGCCGACGCGCTTGGTCCAGACGTGGAACCGGCCCTTGGGCGTCGCGATCTCAATCATTCGCGCGCCGCCGCTCCAGGCGTCCGGACGGCCAATGCGGTCGAAATAGGAGGCGGGCGGCGCTGCCGAGGCGGAACCGCCGAGCGCCAGCGGCAGCAGCAGGACGAGCAGCAAGAGAAGTTTCTTCATCCCGAGACCCCCTGTTCTGTCCACTTTTTCATGCGCCCGCGGCGGACGGGGGTCAATTCAGGCGAGCAGGTCCTGCTCCTCGGGGTGCGTCTCGATATAGTGGCGCACGAATGGGCAGAGCGGCACCACTTTCAGCCCCTCCGCCCGCACCTGCGCCAGCGCGCCCTTGACCAGCGCGCTGCCGATCCCCCGCCCCTCCAGCTCGGCCGGAACCTCGGTATGGATGAAGGTGATGCGGTCGCCATGGCGGTGATAGGCGGCGATGGCGGTGAAGCCGTCCGCCTCCAGCGCGAACCGCTCGGCGGCCGGGTTGTCGCGGACGACCAAAGTCACGCCGCCAGCTTCATCGGCCGGATCACCTGTTCCGCGAAGCGGTCCATCTCCTCCGCCTGCGGGCTCATCTGGAGGAGGAGGAGATCGAGGCCGGCTCCCTCATATTCCGCGATCCGCTCGTGCAGCTGCTCGGGCGTGCCGATGAAGTTCGGCCGCAGGCCACGGTTGGACACCGAATATTCCTGCAGCTTGAGCTCGCGCTCGAGCTGCGTCCCCGACAGCCATTGGTCGAAATTGTCGAAGCCCTTGGGCGGCTTTGGCGGGAGCGCCGTGATCCGCTCCAGCTCCTTCTTCGCCTCGGCCTCGCTGTCGCGGACGATCGCGTAGCCGGCCATGCCGTAGCGCATGGGCCCCTTCCCCGCCTGCTCGCGCCGCCGCGCCATGTCGGCGATCTTCGGGCGGATCGCCTCGACCGGATCGCCGTGCATCACATAGGCGTCGCACTGATTGGCGATCAAAGTCTTTGCCGCGTCGCTCTCGCCGCCGGCATAGATGGTCGGCCGCGGCTTCGACACCGGCTTCGGCTCGCAGATCGCGTCCTTCAGCCGATAGCGCTCGCCCTCGAAGCTGAAGCGCTTCTCGCGCCAGAGGCCGTCGACCACGCTCAGCCATTCGCTGGTGCGGGCGTAGCGGTCGTCATGCTGGTCGAACTGGAGGCCATATTGCGTCGCCTCGTCCGCCCACCACGAGGAGACGACGTTGAGCGAGAGGCGGCCGTTGCTGATATTGTCGATATTCGCCGCCGCCTTGGCGAACAGAGCCGGCTGGTGGAAATTGGGCCGCACCGCCACCATCAGCTCGAGGCTGCGCGTCACCGCCGCCAGCGCCGCCGCGGTCGACCAGGCGTCGAGCGCCGGCTCTTCGACGCCCTTGATGTCGTTGAGGTTGAGCTCGGCGATCAGGCTCAGGTCCCAGCCCGTCTCCTCGCTCCGCTGGGTGAGGCGGCGGACATAGTCCCAGCTCGCCTCCATCCCCTCGTCGGCAATGTTGCGGAGCCACCCGCCGAACACCGGCATCCAGTAACCGAATCTCATCCGGCCCTCCCGATTTCCGCCTGAAGATAGTCGACCAGCCGCTCGTGCGGGTCCCAGCCCAGCACCTCCAGCGGCTTCGCGACGAAATTGGACAATGCGTTGATGTCGTAGAAGAGCGGCGTGCCGTCGCGGTCGTCGACCAGATATTCGACGCCGCCGACGGCGAGCCCGGTCGCCTGCGCGATCCGCTCCGCCGCCTCGACCAGCTCGGGCGGCGGCTGGACCGCTTGCATCCGCACCGCCGCGCGGCCGGGCTGCGCAAGGCAGGCGTCGGCCGGACAAAGGTCGAAATTGTCCCCTCCGCTCTCCACCTCGATCGCGTAGAGGAATTTCCCGCCGAGAGTCTCGACCCGAATGATCGCGCCGCCGCGGGCGGGGACGTAATCCTGGACGAGGAGGACGCTGTCGACGCTGTCCGGCACCGTCCCGTCGCGGATCGAGCGCGCCAGCTCCTCCTCGCTCGCATAACGGGTGATGCCGGCGCCCGAGCCGCCGATATTCGCCTTGACCATCAGCGGCCAGGCCATGCCGCGCGCCGCCTCGACCAGATCCTCGCGCCGGTGGACGACGCGGGTCTTCGGCACGCCATAGCCGAGCCGCGAGATCAGGGAGAGCTGCCGCGCCTTGGAGGAATCGACGGCGATCACCTCCGCGCCGTTCAGCACCCGCGCGCCGTTCGCCGCCCAATGGGCGAGCAGGGCCTCGGCGTAGAAGATCGGATGCTCGACCTCGCGCAGGAAGCTCGACATCGCCACCCTGCTCAGCACCACCGGCGCCGGGATGCCGGTCGAGGCCGGGTCGAAGCCATGGTCGGAGAGCCGGATCGCCTGATAGGCGACGCCGCGGCGGTCCAGCGCGGCGAAGAGCGGCTCGAACCAGAGAGGATGCTCGTAGAGCACCGCCAGATCGGGTTTCATCGAGGGACCTTGTTCGTGGAAGCCGCCATGTGTGCGCTCGCACCGCGGAATGGAAGCCCCCGCACGCCGGCTCCGGTTGACGCGGCGTTAACCCCGATCGGGAACGCGGATTTGCATCCGCGCCGTTATGCCGCCCGCATGACCTTCAAGCAGCGCGTTCTCAAGCTCGCGGCCGCGGCCGGCCTCGCCGCGGCGGCGCGGCGAGCGACGCGGCGGCGGCTTCGCATCCTCTGCTATCACGGGGCCTGGGTGACGCCGGGTTACGCGTTCGGCGACTGCACCTTCATCGCTCCGGAGCAGTTCGAGGCGCGCATGGAACGGCTGAAGCGCTCCGGCCTCCCCGTGCTGCCGCTCGGCGAGGCGGTCGAGCGGCTCGGCGACGGCAGCCTGCCCGATGCCGCGGTCGTCCTCACCATCGACGACGGCTGGGTGTCGACCTTCACGCACATGCTGCCGGTGCTGGAATCCCTGGGCCTGCCGGCGACGCTTTACGCGACCACCTGGTATGCGGGGCGCGACTTGCCCGTCCTCAACGTCGCTATCGACTATCTGCGGCAGGCGGCCGGGCGCTTCGACATCGACCCGGCGGCGAAGACGGCCGAGATCGAGGCGCTGCCGGCCGAGCAAAGGCTGGCCGCCCTCCGCCGCTTCGGCGCCGAACTGGGCGTGGACGAAGCCTGGCTGGAGCGCCGTCAGTTCAACATCATGTCCGCCGCCGAATTCGCCGAGGCGCAGCGGCGCGGGCTCGACATCCAGCTCCATACCCACCGCCATATCGAGATCGACAGGCAGGTGGACGCGCTGCCGCGCGAGCTTGCCGAGAACCGCGCCTTCCTCGCCGCCGCAATCGGCGAGCGGGACTTCGCCCATTTCTGCCATCCGAGCGGCACCAACCATCCGCGCGCCCGGGCGCTGCTGGCGGCGAACGGGATCCGCTCCGCGACCCTGGTCACGGAAGGGTTGAACGGGCCGGGGGCCGATCCGCTCGCCTTGCGCCGCTTCCTCGACGGCCGGCGGGTCGGCGATGCCGAGTTCGACGCCTATCTCTCCGGCCTGCTCCATTGCGTCCAGCCGTTCCGCCGCCTGGCCTTCGGGTAAGCCGGAAGTAAGCAATCTTTGCTATGCCGGAGCCATGTTGGTGGCACCGATCCAGCGGGCCGTTCCCGCCGAGACTTTTTTCCCGTCGTGGCGCGGGCGCGAGTCCTATCACGAGCGGCTGATGGCGGTCGGCGAAGCGCTGCATGGCGCTCATCCCGGCCTTGCCGATGCGGTCGCCGCCTTGCCCTTCGAGCATTTCGAATCCGCTTGCGACGTCGGCGGCCCCGTCCACAAATATAACGAGGTGCCGGGCGGGGCGGCCGCTTCGGTGGCGGCGCTCGCGGAAGAGCTGCGCCCGTTTTGGCTGTGCGCGTTGGCGCTCTGGCATATCGGCCGCTTCGAGCGGGTCTTCGCCGCAAGCGGGCTCGATGCCGAATTCGCCCTCCATTATGCGGATTCCTTCCACCGCATCATCGATCAGATCGAGGCGGATCCGGGCTTCGCGGATCTCGCCAAGGACAGCTTCCTCAAGGATCTCTGGCTGACTCGGGCGGTGATGATCCCCGCCTTCGCCCAGATCTGGTGGCCGCGCTCCGGCCTCGCCGCCCGCGACGTGCTTCGCGCCGGCCCGGCCGCTTCGACTTATGTGTTCCTGCGCTGCGGCGGGCGGCGGCCCTTCCTCGAGGGCCATACCCACGATCCCGTCGCCCGCGCCTATTGGAACGAGCCCGGCTGGGGCGAGGCCTTGCGTCTCGCCGCTTTGGCCCTGCCGGCTTTGCCGCGGGTCCGCGGCGTCTTCGGCACCGCCTGGTTCTACGATCCGGCGGTGAAGGAGATCAGCCCCCGCATCGGCTTCGCCCAGGATCTGCAGGTGGGCCGCGGCGCTTTCCGCCTCAAGGTCGGCAGCAACGCGGCGGCGATCGCCAATGCGACGGCGACCTCGGCCGAGCGGCGCAATCGCTACCGCGACGGCCTTTATCTGCCCACCGACTATTCGATCATCTGGTCCCGCCGCGACCTCATCGCCGCCTATCGCGGCTGAAGACTTCAGCGGCCGACGACGAGCTCGCCCGCATAAAGAAGCGTGTCGCGAATCGTCCGGCCCAGCCAGGCGACCGCGCGCGCCACGCCGCCAAGTGCGAACCAGGCCGCGACGATGCAGAGCCACGGCGCCATCACCAGCGACGAGACGAGCAGGAAAGCGACGCCGGCCGCCAGCTTCAGTGCCTTGGGCCTCGACCGCGTGGCGGTTTCGGCGGGAATCTCGATGCGCTCCATGTACATGGGCTTTCTCCTTGCCGCCCAAACTGGCGCATCATGGCTAAGGAAAGGTTAACGGGCCCGCGGTTTCAGGCGGCGCGGAAGACCCACCAGCGATTGAGCACGAAGCTCATCAGCGGCGTCACGAACATCATCGCCGGCACCGGCGCCAGCGGCGACAGATGCAGCGCGATCGTCGTGAGCCAGACCCAGAAGCTGTTGAGCGTGAAGGCGAAGCCGGACGCGACCAGGAAGCGCAGGACCATCGTCCCGTCCTCGCCGCGCCGATCGCCGCGGAAGCTCCAGCGGCTGTGGACCGCATAGCCGGCGGCGAGGCCGGCGCCGTAGCTCAACGTGTTCGCCGCCAGCGGATGGATCCGCAGGCCGTAGGCGAACCCGACATAGACGAGCACCGAGAGCAGGGTGACGGCGAGGCCGCCGATTGCAAAACGGACGAGCTGAGCGAAGCCGCGGCTCTCCAGCAGCGGCCGGAGCGGCCCGGCGATCGCCGCCAGCGTCGGCGGCAGGTTCGGCATGCGGCTCACGCGGCCGACCTCTGCTCCAGCCGCGCCGCGATCGAGGCAGCGGCCTCGCGCACCGGCACGGCGGCGGGGAGCCGGTTTTCGGCGGCCGGCGCGAACAAGGCCGAGCGCTTCAGCCCCCAGCGGCAGAGCCGGTATTCGATCGAAGTCCTGAGCACGCCGAGCCCATAGATGCAGGAGCGGCGGAAGTTGATGCTCGAGGCTTCCGGGAAATATTTGGTCGGGCAGGAAATCTCGCCGAGGCTGAAGCCGAACCAGGCCGCCTGGGCGATCATCTGGTTGTCGAACACGAAATCGTCGGAGCAGGCGAGCAAGGGCAGCTTCTCGAGCACCGAGCGGTGCCAGGCGCGATAGCCGGTATGATATTCGGACAATTTCTGGCCCATGACGATGTTCTGGAACAGGGTGAGCAGCCGGTTGAACACATATTTGTAGCGCGGCATGCCGCCTTTGATCGCGCCCCTGCCGAGGATGCGGGAGGCGAAGACGGCATCGTAATGGCCCGAGGCGATCATCGCCCCCATCGCCGTCACCAGCTGCGGCGAATATTGATAATCCGGATGCAGCATCACGACGATGTCGGCGCCGCGGGCGAGCGCGGCCGAATAGCAGGATTTCTGGTTCGCGCCGTAGCCGCGATTGCGATCATGGGCGATGACGTGGAGGCCGAGCTCCTTCGCCACCGCGATCGTGTCGTCGGTGCTGGCGTCGTCGGTGAGGATGAGATCGTCGACGACGTCGCCTGGAATATCGGCGCAGGTCTGCCTCAGCGTCTTTCCTGCATTATAGGCGGGCAGAACCACCGCAACTTTCCGGCCCCCGATCATTCGAATTCCTCCCGGCTCTTGCCGTCCCTGCCGTGCCGAAAAAGCCAACGGATGCAGGGGACGTTATGGCTCCATGGTTAACAACTGCCTAAAGCTGCAGCACGAGCCCGCAAATTTTTAGGATCGAACAGGATCGGCTGAAGCGGATTGCGCCGGAATCCGCCGGCGGCACAACGCCTCTATCGATGTGCCCGGCACCGCCAGGGCCTGCTAACGGCGCCAGACGCAAGTCAAATACTTGTTGCAGAAGCCGTCGACGACAGTCGAGTAGAGCCGCGTCAGGGCCGCCTTGGGGTGCGCGGCATAATAACCGATCAGGTTCTTGCGCATGTCGCTCAAACGCGTCTCCTCGCCGGCCAACATCTTCAGCGGCTGGTAGGGCTGGCGTTGCGGGAGGGAATCTATCTCCGTGAGGCCGCGGCGAACGAACATCCGGCGAAATGAGGCAGGCGTAAAATCGTGCAGGTGAAACGGATTCACGTCCACCGAAGGCGTTACCGGAACGGACGCGATCAGCAGCCCCCCCGGCGCCAGCAGCCGCACGAAATTGTCGATCAGCCGTTCGGGATCGACGACATGCTCGATCGTCTCGAACGAGACGATCGCATCGAACGGCTCCGCATCGAAGGTTGCCGCGTCGGCGCAGAGATAGCCCAGCCTCGGATCGACGAAATTCGCCCGCGCATAGGCCACGGCGGATTCATCGATGTCGACGCCGGTCACCCGCAGCGTATCACCGCCGCCGGCAAGCAGCCGGTGGCTGCCGTAGCCGACGCCGCATGCGCAATCGAGCACTCGGCCCGAGCCGATGAAGCGGCGGGCGAAATCGTAGCGCTCGATGTGAAGCTGGTAGGTCTCCCGGCCGGTGACGTCCTTCGGATCGAGCGCGGCGGGAACCAGCCTCTCCAGCGTGGACGGGCTTGCAAGGGATTGATTCACGTCCTGCTCACTTTCTTTCGCTTCACGCCGCGCAGCCCGGCAATGGGGCCGCTGCGTCTCGTTTCGTCTTCGTCTATTCGGCACCAATTAAAAACTTCTTAACCATTCCGGTAACAGATGGCGACCGAAGGGGGCGCCGATGCTGCACGAACGAATACAAGTGCCCGCATCCGAGGATCTTTCCTCGGTCTGGATCGTGATCCCCGGCTTCAACGAGAGCGGGATGATCGCGCGGACGATCCGGAGCGTCGCGCATTGGCTGCCGAACGTCGTCGTGGTCGACGACGGGTCGACCGACGAGACCGGCCGGGAAGCGGAGCGTGCCGGCGCCCGGGTCGTCCGCCACTGCGTCAACCTCGGGCAAGGCGCGGCGCTCGGGACGGGCATCCGCTATGCCCTCCTGAACGGCGCCCGCAATATCGTCACCTTCGATGCGGATGGGCAGCATCGCCCGGAGGATATCGGCGTGCTGCTTCGGAGGAAGGAAGAAACCGGCGCCGATGTCGTGCTCGGAAGCCGCTTTTTGGGCAGCACGGTGAACATGCCGACCAGCCGCCGATGGCTGCTGCGTGCCGCCACCTTCTACACACGTCTTACCACGGGGCTGAACCTGACCGATGCCCATAACGGTCTGCGGCTGCTCACCCGACGCGCTGCCAAGCAGCTGCGCATCCGCCAGAATCGGATGGCTCACGCCTCCGAGCTGCTGGACTGGCTCGCTTCGTCCGACCTCAAGGTGGTCGAAGCGCCCGTAAACATCGTCTACACGGACTATACCCTCGCGAAGGGGCAGGACGCCTTTTCCTCCTTCAACATCTTGTGGGATCTCTGGTCGAGCAGGCTGCACCGATGATCGCGATCCCTCTGATACTCGCCCTCGCCTTCTTCGCCTTCTACGGTTGGCGCCAGCGCAGGGTGTCGCCCGCGATCGGTTTCGCGATGCCCCTCGTAAGCCTGCTCGGGATAGCGCTCGTGCTCCGGCCGCATTGGGCGCAGCGTGCCGCCGATCTTCTGGGCATCGGCCGCGGCGCCGATCTGGTCCTGTATCTTTGGACCGTGGCAAGCTTGCTGCTGCTTGCCAATTTGCATTTCCGGATGCGGGCGCAATCGGCAGTGATAACCACCCTCGCCCGCGAGCTCGCCATATTGGAGGCGCGGCAGCGTAATGAATGAGGGTTCGCGTCGTCTCGGCCCCGCTCTCCTCTATCTGGCGCTGGCGCTTCCAGCGACGCTGATTCTCAGCTTCTTTTTCATCAACTTCCACGCCCCGGACGACTATGATCACGTCAAGCGGGCCTACACTTTGATCCACGAACCGTTCCGCGCAATTACGCCGCCGGGGCACTCCACGGGGGCGATGATCGATACGGGGCTCGCCGACTATGTGTCGGCGAAGCGACCGGTCAGCGTCCTGTCCGAGCGGCCGCTGCCGCAAGCCGAGGCCGCGGCCTTCCGCTCCGCTCCCGAAATGCGCTGGAGCGCCGAGGAGCGCTTCAGCGAGCTGCCCGGCGCCATGAGCTATTTTCCTGCCCTCTATGCGCCTCAAGCCCTCGCGCTGGAGCTTGGCCGCCGGACAGGCGCCACCGTCGAGGAATCGGTGCTTTGGGCCCGGCTCGCCAACGGCCTCGTCGCCATCGCTCTTGCCGCGCTCGGTTTGCGGCTTCTCCCCTTCGGTCATTCGCTCGTGCTCGTCCTGCTGTTGCTCCCCCGAACCCTCCTTCAATTCGCGTCCAATTCGGCGGACCCGATCCTCTATGGGCTCGCCCTCATCGTCATCGCCATGGGCCTGCAGCGAACCGGGCGATTCAAGCCTGTCGTCCACAACGGCCTTGCGGCCGGCGCCATATTCATTGCCGCCTCCGTGCGGCCGCCGCT
>JAQGLF010000185.1 GCA_028293025.1 Alphaproteobacteria bacterium | reverse complement strand
TCACCCGCCTCAGCCTCTCCGACTTCCGCTCCTATGCCGACGCATTGATCGCGCCCGGGCCTGGGCTCGTCATCCTCACCGGCGAGAATGGCGCGGGCAAGACCAATGTGCTGGAAGCGGTGTCGCTGCTGTCGCCCGGCCGGGGCCTACGCGGCGCCTCGCTGGCCGAGATGGCGCGGACTGGCGGAAGCGGCGGATTTGCGGTGGCGGCAAGACTTGGCCCCTCCCCTTCAGGATGGGGCGCGGCTGAGGCCCGTCCGGGGGACGGGCCGGCGCCCCATGGGTTGGGGTGGGGCAGTGCCAGATCCGCCGAAGTCGGGCAGGTCTCCCCCGACTCCCCCACCCCCTACCCCTCCCCTGAAGGGGAGGGGCTTAACAGGTTTGTCCGCGATTCCCGCGCGACCTTCCTCACCCCGCCGCCGCTGGGCCGGGCCGAGCCGGCGGCCGCGCCGCCGCCCGAAGCGAACCGTTTCCCGCTCGGCGTCGCCCGCGGTCAGGTCGCGGCGACCTATATCGTCGCCGAAGCCGAAGACGGGCTCGTCCTCGTCGACCAGCATGCCGCCCATGAAAGGCTGGTGCTCGAGCGGATGCGGCGGGCGATGGCCAATGGCGGCGTCGCCCGCCAGGCCCTGCTGCTTCCCGAAGTGATCGAGCTGGACGAGCCGGCTTGCGACCGGCTCGAGGCGCGCGCCGCCGAGCTGGCCGAAATGGGCCTGGAGCTCGAGCGCTTCGGCCCCCGCGCGATCCTGGTCAGGGCGACGCCCGCGATCCTCGGCAGCGGCGACGTCAGCGGCCTGGTGACCGACCTCGCCGACGAGCTCGCCGCCTTCGACGAGGCGCTCTCGCTCAAGGAGAAACTCGACCATGTCGCCGCCACCATGGCCTGCCACGGCTCGGTCCGCGCCGGCCGCATCCTCTCGGTCGCCGAGATGAACGCCTTGCTGCGCGAAATGGAGGTGACCCCGCATAGCGGCCAATGCAATCACGGCCGCCCGACCTGGGTGAAGCTCGCCCATGCCGACATCGAGAAGCTGTTCGGACGCAAATAACGGAACGGCCACGAGAATTCGTCCTGCCGCCTCTTCCCTTTCGACCCGATTCGAGTCATTCTCCTCGGGTTCGATCTGCCAAGGAGCTTGGTCATGATTGTACTTACTATCGCCATGGCAATGGCGGCCTCGGGGGCGGGACCGGTCGCCCCGTCCCAGGAGCGCCGGGCCTTCGGTGCCTGCCTGTCGAAATTCGTCCACGACAAATTGGAGGCGAAGATGGACCCCGCCGCCTTCAAGGTCGCGCAGAAGGCCGCCTGCGCCGCCCAGGAGGCCGCTTTCCGCAGCGCCTGGGTCAGTTACGACGTCGCGATGAAGACGCGGCGATCGGAAGCGGAAGAGAATGCCGCCTCCCAGGTCGACGATTATTTCCAGAACTCGGCCGACACCTATGTCAGCAGCACGACTCCGGCGGGCGGCCATGCCGCGAGCGGGCCGTCCCCGACAAACCCGGTGACCCCGGCCAGCAGCCCGATTCCGCCCAAGCCCTAGCGCCGGGGCGCGATCCCTCCGGGGCCCATCACGGGTCCCGGACTTGAACCCATGG
This sequence comes from Alphaproteobacteria bacterium, assembly GCA_028293025.1. Taxonomy (GTDB): domain Bacteria; phylum Pseudomonadota; class Alphaproteobacteria; order Sphingomonadales; family Sphingomonadaceae; genus Allosphingosinicella. The sequence goes on along the minus strand of JAQGLF010000185.1, from coordinate 3,194 downwards.
CTTCGCGGCCATAGGGGCGGGCATATCGCCCTGCTCCGAAAGAAAATCATGCGCTTCAAACCCTTTGCCGCCATTTCGCTCGCGACCGTCCTGGGCGCCGCCGCGCCGGCGCAGAGCGCCGCCGGCGGCGGCGCGGAGCCGGCTTTCTCCGCCGACCGCTTCCGCGCCGACGTCACCTTTCTTGCCGACGACCGGCTGGAAGGCCGCGACACCGGCTCGCGCGGCCATGAGATCGCCGCCGCCTACGTCGCCAGCCAGTTCATCGCCCTCGGCCTGAAGCCGGGTGTCGAGAATGGCGGCTGGTTCCAGCAGGTGCCGTTCCGCTCGGCGACGCTGGCCGGCCCGGTCGGCCTCGCCATATCCGGGCCGGGCGGCAGCCGCAGCTTCGACAACGGCGCCGATGCGATCGTCGGCCCGAGCCTCGCCGAGGAGAAGCAGGACATCGACGCCCCGGCGGTCTTCGCCGGCTACGGCATCGACGCGCCGGGCGAGGGGATCGACGATTACAAGGGCCTGGACGTGCGCGGGAAGTTCGTCGCCATCCTCGCCGGCGTGCCGGAGGGGCTGCCGAGCGAAATCGCCGCCCATCTCGGCGACGACAAGGGCGCCGCCGCGGCCCGCCACGGCGCGATCGGCCTGATCACTATCTATACCAGCCAATATGCGCGGGTCCGGCCGTTCGCGTCCCGCGCCGGCGGCGTCCGCCGCGCATTGCTCGGCTGGGTCGGCAAGGACGGCGCTGCCGGCGAGGATGCGCCGGGCCTGCGCGCCGGCTTCATCCTCGGCGATGCCGCGGCGACCGCGCTCTTCGCCGGCGCGCGGCGCACTTATGCCGCGGTTCGCGCCGAGGCGGAGAAGCCGAAGGCCCATCCCCGCGGCTTCGCGCTCGCGACCAGGGTGCATCTCCAGCGCAGCTCCGCCTGGACAAGCCTCGTCAGCCCCGAGGTGATCGGCATGCTTCCCGGCAGCGATCCGGCGCTGCGCGACGAAGTCGTGATCCTGATGGGCCATCTCGACCATCTCGGCATGCGCCGCAACGCCAAGCCGGGCGAGGATGCCGTCTATAACGGCGCGCTCGACAATGCCGCCGGAATCGCCACCATGATCGAGGCGGCCCGCGCCTTCGCCGAATCGGGCGCCAAATCCGGTGACCGCCCGCGCCGCTCGATCCTGTTCATCGCCAATACCGGCGAGGAGAAGGGCCTGCTCGGCGCCGGTTATTTCGCCCATTATCCGACCGTGCCGGTCGGCAGGATCGCGGCCGTCGTCGATCTCGACATGCCGCTGCTGCTCTACCATTTCACCGACGTCATCGCCTTCGGCGCCGGCCATTCGCAGGTCGCCGAGATGGTCGCGCGCGCCGCCGGCGAGATGGGGGTCGCGCTCTCGCCCGATCCGATGCCGCAGGAGAATATCTTCGTCCGCTCCGACCATTATGAGTTCGTCAAGCAGGGGGTGCCGGCGATCATGCTCGCGACCGGCTACGCCAATGGCGGCGAGCAGCAGTGGAAGGCCTTTCTCGGCGGTGCTTATCACCGGGTGAACGACGATCTCAGCCAGAAGATCGACTGGGAATCGGGCGCCCGCTTCGCGAAGCTCAACTATCTGATCAGCCGCGCGCTCGCCAATGCCGACCGCCGGCCGCTCTGGTACAAAGGCGACTATTTCGCCGATTTGTTCGCGCCGGGGGCGCCGCGGGCGGTTCCTCCCGCGGGGACGTCGACCGCTGCCGGGGCCGGGCACTAGGATAGTTCGACCAGCAGGGATTCCATGCGCCGTCGGGTGTTTTCAACGTGTCCCGCCAAGCTAGCCTTTGCCCTTCGTCAGCGCGCGGAGTCGTGCACCGACCTCCTCGATCGGATGGGCGGCGGCGCGGGCGCGCGAGGCTTTGAGGCGGGGATAGCCGGCGCGGGCGTCCTCGAGCAGTTCGTGGACGAAGCTGCCGGAGCGTACCTCGCGCAGGATCCGACGCATCTCGGTGCGGGTGTCCTGGTCGACGATGCGGGCGCCGCCCTTCAGTGCGCCGAATTCGGCGGTGTTGGAGATCGCCTCGCGCATTCCGGCGATACCGCGCTCGTAGATGAGATCGGCTAACAGCTTCACCTCGGTAAGGCATTCGAAATAGGCGATTTCTGGTGAGAAGCCGGCGTCAACAAGGGTCTCGAAGCCGGCATGGATCAGCTCGGGAATCGCTCCCCACAAGACCGCCTGCTCGTTGAACAGATCGGCCTCGGCCTCCTCGGCGAAGCTGGTGGGGAGGATGCCGACCCGGCCGCTGCCGATCGCCGACGCATAGGACAAGGCGAGCGCCTGCGCTTCGCCGCTCGCGTCCTGATCCACCGCGAAGAGCGCGATGAGGCCGGAACCGTTCTCGTAGTCGCGCCGGAGCGCCGTCCCCGGGCCCTTGGGTGCGACCAGGACGACGTCGAGATCGCGCCGCGGCACGATCAGGCCGAAGCGGATGCTGAGGCCGTGGCCGAAGACGAGAGCCGCGCCGTCGCGCAGGTTCGGCGCCATCTCTTCGGCGTAGATGCGGCCATGATCCTCGTCGGCGGCGAGCATCACCGCGACGTCGGCGGTGCGGCAGGCTTCGGCCGCCGTCATGACGTCAAAGCCGTCTTCCGCCGCCCGGGCACGGCTGGCCGAGCCTTCCCCGAGGGCGATCGTCACCGGGACGCGGCTGTCCCTGAGGTTCAGCGCCTGCGCCCGCCCCTGGTTGCCGTAGCCGATCACCGCCACCTTGCGGCCGCGGATCAGGCCAGGATCGGCATCCTCATCGCGAAAGACCTGCATCGAACCCGGCTAGGGCAAACTCCATCGTCCCGCAATCGAGCGGCCCGGTAAGGCGCGGCCAGTCGGCAGGCGGCTGGCGCGAGAACCAGGTATATTGGCGCTTGGCGTAGCGGCGGGTCGCGCTCCGCCCCGCCGCCAACGCCTGCTCCCGGCCGATCTCGCCGCGCACGAAGGCCGCGATCTCGCGGACGCCGATCGCCCGCATCACCGGCAAAGCGGGGTCGAGGTTTCGTTCGAGCAGTGAAGAAACCTCATCAATCCCTTCAGGTGAAAACATTTTCTCGAACCTTGCATCGCAGCGAGCGTAGAGCCAGTCGCGCGGGGGCAGCAGGAGAAGGGGCCGCAGCGCGACGGCGCCGCCGATGCCGCCCGCGCGGGCCTGCTGCCAGGCGGCGAGCGGG
>JAQGLF010000252.1 GCA_028293025.1 Alphaproteobacteria bacterium | reverse complement strand
CTCTGCCGTTCGGCGGCCCGCGGATCCGCTGAGCCGTTTGGCCGGCGCGCTGATCGAGATCAGCGACAATTTCAGGAACGGCGGCGCCGGCCCGTTCGTTATGCTGGCTGCGTAACGAGTAGAGTATCGCAGCGTAAAATGTCGCACGAAGAACGTGATTACCTCGAGCAACGGGCCGAGGCCGAAATCCACCTCGCCCAACAGGCCAGACACCAGCGCGCCGTGCAGGCCCATTATGAGCTTGCCTCCGCCTATCTCGACCGCCTCCACGGCGAGACGCCCCGATCGAGCGGGGGCCTTTTCGAAACCTGACGGCGCCCTTCGGCTTTTCGTCAACGGTCCCTGGGCGCGGCGGGCGCGGGCGGGTCCTGCCGGGCCGGGCAGCGCAAGCGGGTGTCGGGGCCGGCGGGGAGCTGGACGGCGATGCGGTCGCCGTCCCTGCCGAGCAGGATCGTGTCGGTCTGCTCCCAGACCTGGCCTTGGCCGTCGTAGATCGAAATGACCACGATCTTGCGCGGCGCCTCGACATGGACCGACTGGACGTCGCCTTCTCCGGTCGGCGTGACGATCCGCATCGGCCGCACCACCAGCGACGTGTCCGTCTCCGCGCCGCATTCGGCCAGGGTACGGCGGAAAACGCCCTGGAAGGCCGCCGGGATCGTCCGCCGCACACGGGTGAAGCCGCGCCGCACCGCCTCGTCGTCCGCTTTCATCATCGCCGCCTCGTTCGGTTCGGCGGGCGCCGAAGCGGCGGCCGAGCCGGCGAACAGGGCAAAGAGAAGGATTGCGGTCATCGAGCCCCTCAACCCACTCGCCGCCTTCACGTCAACCGTCGGCCCCGCGCTGCCTTTCTAGCTTATCCCTTCCTTCCTCGCCTGTTCCGGCAGCTCCGGAGCGATGGCGACGGCGGCCGCGATATCGGCGTCGCCCTGGGCAACGAGCCCCTTGTGCCGCCTCGCGATGCCGCGGCCGTAGAGCGACCAGGCGGTCTTCGGCGCGACCTTCAGCACTTCGTCATAATCGCCGATCGCCTTGTCCCACTGGCCCATCCGCAGGCGCACGAGGCCGCGGCTGTCGAGGAAGGCTGGGTTGTGGGGGTTGAGGCGCAGCGCCGCGTTGCAATCGTCGAGCGCCGTGTCGAGCTCGCGATTGGCCAGCGCCCGAGCCCAGCAACGCCCGTTCAGCGCTCCGGGCAGGCGGGCATCCTCGCGATGCGCGGCGATCCACAGGTCGAACTGCTCGATCGCCGGGCCGTAGGCACGCGCGGATTCGTAGATGCCGGCGGTCTGCAGATGCTCGTCGCGGGTGGGGGCCGCGGCCCGCGCGGCGGCCTCGGCATCCTTCACCGCACCTTCGAACTGTTTGTCGGCAATGCGCAGCTCGGCCCGGTCGAGCAAGGCCGGCAGGTTGGCCGGATCGAGCGCGATCGCCTGGTCGAGGTCGGCGAGTGCCTCGGCCTTGCGATGGTCGGCAAGATAGGCCTCGGCGCGCTGGACGCGATAGCGCGGGTCCTTCGACGCGAGGGCGATCGCGCGGGCATAATCGGCGAGGGCGCGGGCAGGGTCGTGCTGGGCCGCGAATACCGCGCCGCGCCGGCTGAAACCGTCGGCATCCTTCGGCTCGGCCGGCTGGGTCGCGGCCGGCACGGCCATCGGCGCCCGGGCGTCGCCGCGGGCCTTGCGCCCGAACACCTCGCCGCCCGTATAAGTGAAGAACATGCGGTGGGCCGAATTGTCGACATAGACGCGGTGCGAGATGAAGAAGTCCGCGCCGACCAGCATATCGAGGCCGAGCCCGCCGAGATTGCCGAAATGGATGTGAGCGTTGCGGATCTCCTCGTCCCCGATCCGGATTGCGTCGACCGGCGCCAGCCACATCCGGCTGACCCCCCGGCCGAGGCCACCCTCGAAGCCGGCGGCCGTGACGCCGGGACTGTCCGGCTTGAGGCCGAGGCGCGCCGCCGCTTCGAGCGACATCATCGTGGTCGGCGCGCCGGTGTCGAAGCCCGCCCGAAAAGACGTGCCGTTGATCGACACGGTCGCGATCGTGTGCGGCTGGAAGACGCTTCGCGGCTCGATCCTGAGCTGGGAATAGCTGCCGCCGTTCGTCCAGTAAGCGAGGACGGTTCCGCCGCAGTCGTGCGAGCGCAGCAGCCGGACGAAACCGTCCGGGAGGTCGTATTCGACGTCGCCGATGCCGAGCACGTTCTGCCCGAGCAGGCCCGCCGTACCGGTGTCGGTGCCGCCCACGAAGAATTCGATATTGTGCACCGGAATCCCGGCCACCATCAGGTCCTTGACCTTCGCGATCGAAGCGCTGGTCGAGCCGCCGATCCCGCCGAGGCGGAAGCCCTCGGGCGCGCGCTCCAGCTTGAGTCCGGCGGCGCCGGCCATGCCGGGCGAGAGCAGGCTGAAGAAGGCGCCGCTGTCGACGATGAATGCCCCGTCGACGCCGTTGATCCTCGCCGCGACCATCGGCCTCAACCCGTCCATCGTCACCGGCAGATCGGCGAACTTTTCCACCTTACAGGCGGCCTCGGCCGCCGCCGGCGCGAGCAGCACGGCCGCGATCCCCATCGCGGCGCGAAAGCAGATGCCCATCTTCGCTCCCTTCGCATCCCCCCACGTCCGCCTTTCGTCATAGCGAACCGCTTGCGCGAGTCGAATGATCCCGGTCGACCGCGCCGACTGCGCGACTCCGGAGAATGTGTCCCAGGCGGCGATCATCGGCGACTCTTACGGCTGGCGACCAGCAGGGCCAGGCCGGTGAGCAGCTCCCACGCCGTGATCGGGTAGACGGACAGTCGCTCGACCAGGCCGGGGCCGGCCGAAGCGAGCAGATGGGGGAAGATCGCGCCACCGGCGGTCAGGGCAAGGAAGCCGGCCAGACCGACGAGGCCGAGGACCATGCCGCCCGACGGCCGCCGTCCTGGCGGCGGCACGCGCCGAGGCGCGAGCATGATGGCGAGATTGCCGCCGCCGATCGCCAGCAAGGCGCCGAGAAGGTGCAGCGAAGCCGTCGGCGCGGGCGCGGTTTCCGGAACGAGGCCGACGAGGATCATCCCCGCCGCATGCGCCGCTGCCAAGGCGAGGAAGCCTGTCGCGCGCTTCGCCGGCGTCGATCGTGCGAGCAGGATCGCTCCGACCAGGAAAAGCATGCCGTCGGCGAGGAAGCCGGCATTCATCAGCGCGTGCAGCGGCGAATCCACCTCGCGTCCGTGGAAGACACCCGCGACCGGAGCTCCCAAATCGCTGATCCAGTTCGTCCGGTAGCTGTAGGGCAGCGCCTTCCACGCATTCGCCGCCGCGGCTTCGGCGGCGAGGTAGACGAAGCCGGCGCCCAGCAGCGCGGTGCCGGCCCCCGCCCGGTGCATCCGCTTCGGCGTTCCGGTCATCGTCTCCCTCCCCAACCGCCTCGCCCAGGCGCGAGCGGCGACGCTATGGGAGCGGATCGGCCGCTTCAAGCGGGGCGACACTTCCGGGTGCGAAGACTGGAAGGCCGCGCTATCACCTGTTCCATGGCGCGGTGGGCAGGACGCGAAGGGGGACCGGCGATCTGGAGGCAAATAGCGCTTTACGGAGCCTTTCTCGCGGCGGGGACGCTCGCCTTGCAGTGGCTCGACTATCAGCGGCTGGTCCGCGCGCATGCTGGCGATTTCACCATCTTCCTGATCGCCCTGGCCTTCCTCGCCCTCGGCCTGTTCGTCGGCGGCCGGCTGATGGCGGGGCCGAAGCCGGCGCCGTTCGACGGCAACCCGCGGGCGGTGGCGTCGCTCGGCATCAGCCCGCGCGAGCTGAAGGTGCTGGAAGAGATCGCCGCCGGCCGCTCGAACAAGGAGATCGCGGCCCGGCTCCACGTCTCGCCCAATACGGTGAAGACCCATGTCGCGCGGCTGTTCGAGAAGCTCGAGGCGAAGCGGCGCACCGACGCCATCGCCCGCGCGCGGTCTCTCGGCATCGTGCCTTGAGATTTTTCGGGTGATTGCGCGAAAATCATTCTTTCGGGCGATTGCCTTCGCCCGACGGAACATTGCTGATGGGCGCTTCATCCATCGAAAGGGGCAGGAAGATGCTGAAACGGATCCTCATCTACGGCGCGATAGCGGGGCTGATCGTCGGCCTTCCCTTGTCCGCCATCGTCCTCGGCGCCTTCGGCCGTGCGCCGGAGCACGGCATGGCGATCGGCTACACGATCATGCTGGTCGGGCTCAGCACCGTGTTCGTCGCGATCAAGCGCTATCGCGACGACGAGCTGGGCGGCGTCATCCGCTTCTGGCCCGCTCTGGGCCTCGGCCTCGGCATCAGCTTCGTCGCGGGAATCGTCTACGTCATCGCCTGGGAGGCATCCTGCGCCATCACCCATACCGATTTCGCCGCCGGCTATGCGGACGCCTTGATCGCGCAGCAGAAGGCGGCGGGCGTCAGCGGTGCTGCCTTGGCCAAGTTCACTGCGGACATGGAGCATTTCAAGGTTCAGTACGCCAATCCGCTGTTCCGCCTGCCGATGACCTTCATCGAGATCTTCCCGGTCGGCGTGCTCGTCTCGCTGGTCGCCGCCGCTTTGCTGCGCAATCCGCGTTTTCTGGCGGCCCGGCGGGCCTGATGGACGATCGGCCGCGGCCGGATGTGGCTTTCCGCATCCGGCCTGCTAGCCTGCGGCCTCTTCGACAGGAGGCGCCGCCATGACTGACTCTTTCTCCCGCCGCGGGCTGATCCAGCTTGGCCTCGGCGGCGCGGCCGCGGGCGTGCTGGCGCCCGGACAGGCGGGGGCGCAACGCCCGGATTCGGAGAAGCTCGGCTTCGCCGTCGTCGGGCTCGGCAAGCTCGCGCTGGGACAGATCGTCCCCGGCTTCCTCAATTGCAGCAGCGCGAAGCTCGCGGCTTTGGTGAGCGGCCATCCCGACAAGGCCCGCGCCCTTGCCGCCGCCCAGGGCCTGCCGGTGGATGCAATCTACGATTACGGGAATTTCGACCGCATCGCCCACAACCCGCGCATCCAGATCGTCTACATCGCCCTGCCGAACTTCCTGCACGCCGAATATACGATCCGGGCGCTGAAGGCGGGCAAGCATGTGCTGTGCGAGAAGCCGATGGCGACGAGCATCGCCGATTGCGAGGCGATGATCGCCGCGGCGAAGGCGGCGGATCGAAGGCTGATGATCGCCTATCGCTGCCAATACGAACCGCTCAACCTCGAGGCGATGCGGCGGCTGCGCTCGGGCGCGCTCGGCCGGCCGCGGCTCGTCGTCACCGACATGGGCCGGCAATCGGACCTTGCCGAGCCGTCCGACGCCTGGCGGCTGGACATGGCGAAGTCCGGAGGCGGCGCGCTCGCCGACATGGGCATCTACGGCGTCAACGCGTCGCGCTACCTGCTGAACGAGGAGCCGGTCGAGGTCCGCGCCTGGGCGCAGACGAACCGCTCCGACCCGCGCTTTCGCACCACCGAGGATCTCATCTCCTGGCAATTCCGCTTCCCTTCCGGCGCCATCGGCGAAGGCTCCACCTCCTTCTCTTATGCCGGGACGATGGCCTATCGCGTGCTCTGCGAGCATGGCCGCCTGGTCGCCGACCCGGGCGCCTTTTACGGCGGCAACCGGCTCACCGTCGAAGGCACGGCCGGCGAGCGCCAGCCGAAGCTGCCCGAGATCGACCAATTCGCCCGCGAGATGGACTGGATGGCCGATGTCGTGCGCGGCAAGGCGCCGCTCGTCTCGCCCGGCGAGGAGGGCCTTCAGGACATGCGGCTGATGAGGGCGATCCTCGATTCCGTGGCCCGCGGCGGCGCCACCATCCGCACCGACTGGGGCTATCGCCGCGCTTTCGATCCGGCGGCGGTGGTCGGGGTGCCGGCGCCGGCGTGACCCCGCTCGGAACATTGTTCGGGCGCAACCGCGCCCGGCCCGGCAGGGGAACCCCGCACCCGTCTCGACAAGCCGCGGCGGCCGCGTCACAAGGCCGCTGACCTGCGCGAGAGCGCTCCGGCCGGAGAGAAGAGGATGCTCGCACAGCAGCTCAAATCGCTCAGCAAGTCGCAGCGGAGCGCGATCTGGGCCTCCTATCTCGGCTGGACGCTCGACGCCTTCGATTTCTTCCTGATGGTGTTCATGCTCTCGGCGATCGCCAAGGAGTTCGGCACCGACGTCAAGCACGTCTCCTACGGCCTGTTCCTGACCCTCGCCGCCCGGCCCTTCGGCGCCTTCCTGTTCGGCTGGCTCGCCGAGCGCTTCGGCCGACGGCCGATCCTGATGATCGACATCATCCTGTTTTCGGTCTTCGAGCTCGCCTCCGGCTTCGCGCCCAGCCTGCTCAGCCTGTTCGTGCTGCGCGTCTGCTTCGGCGTCGCGATGGGCGGCGAATGGGGGATCGGCGCCAGCCTCGTCATGGAATCCATCCCGCCCAAATTGCGGGGGCCGGTCTCGGGCCTCCTCCAGAGCGGCTATCCCACCGGCTATTTCGTCGCCAGCCTCGTCTATTTCCTGCTCTTCGACCATATCGGCTGGCGCGGCTTGTTCATGGTCGGCGTCGCCCCGGCCTTGCTCGTCATCCTCATCCGGATGCATGTCGAGGAGAGCCCGGCCTTCGAGGCGCGGCGGGAGCGGATCAAGGCGGGGTCGTGGCTGGATCCGATCGTGCAGCTGCTGCGCAACTGGAAGATCGCGCTCTACCTCGTCGTGCTGATGACGGCCTTCAACTTCTTCAGCCACGGCACCCAGGACCTCTATCCGACCTTCCTCCAGAAGCAGCACCATTTCGGCACCCACCTGACCGGCCTGCTGGCGGCGGTGATGAATCTCGGCGCGATCGTCGGCGGCATCGGCTTCGGCATCTGGTCGGAACGGATCGGCCGCAAGCGCGCCATCGTCACCGCCAGCCTGCTCGCGCTGCCCGTCATTCCGCTCTGGGCCTTCGCGGCGACCCCCCTGCTGCTCGGCGCCGGCGCCTTCCTGATCCAGGTGGCGGTGCAGGGCGCCTGGGGCATCGTCCCGGTCCATTTGAACGAGCTGTCGCCGCCGCTCGCCCGCGGCCTCTTCCCCGGCTTCGCCTATCAGCTCGGGAACCTGATCGCCTCGTGGAACTCCGTGTTTCAGGCCGGCATCGCCGAGAGCCGCCACGACGATTACGGCTTCGCCCTCGCCCTCGTCGCGGGGGTGACGGCAATCGTGCTGGTGATCTGGACGTCGCTCGGGCCGGAACGGCGCGACGTCGATTTCGTCGAGGAGGCGAAGGCCGCGTGAAGGCGGTGATCTACCACAATCCCAATTGCGGCACGTCGCGCAAGACGCTCGACATCCTGAGGGAGTCGGGCGCCGCCGTAACGGTGATCGAATATCTGAAAACACCGCCGGCGCGCGAAGAGTTGAAGCGCCTCTACGCCCGCGCCGGGATCGGCCCCGCCGAGGGCCTCAGGCGCAAGGATCCGGCCGCCGCCGCGCTCGAAGGCGCTGACGACGAGGCGGTGCTCGACGCGATGATCGCCAACCCGATCCTGATCGAGCGGCCGCTGGTCGAGACCGACAAGGGCGTGCGGCTATGCCGGCCGCAGGACAAGGTGCGGGAGATTTTGTAGCCTCTTGTCGTTGACCTCCGCCCGCCGCCGCGACAAGCGCGGGACATGGCGGTGATCGACCCGGAAACGCTGCTGCGCGCTTATGCGATCGGCGTCTTTCCGATGGCCGATGCGCGCGACGCCGAGGAAGTGTTCTGGGTCGAGCCGAAGCGGCGGGCGATCCTGCCGCTCGACCGCTTCCGCCTGTCGCGCTCGCTGAAGAAGACGCTGCGCACCGGCGCCTTCCTGGTCACCCGCGACGCCGCCTTCGCCGAGGTGGTGCGCCGCTGCGCCGACCGCGAGGAGACCTGGATCAACCAGGGGATCGAGGAGAGCTACCGCCTGCTCCATCTGCGCGGCCACGCCCATTCGATCGAATGCTGGCAGGACGGCGCGCTCGCCGGCGGCCTGTACGGCGTCACCCTCGGCGCCGCCTTTTTCGGCGAATCGATGTTCTCGCTGCAACGCGACGCCTCCAAGGTGGCGCTGGCCTGGCTGGTCGCGCGGCTGAAGGTCGGCGGCTACCGCCTGCTCGACTGCCAGTTCATGACCGATCATCTCCGCAGCCTCGGCGCGGTCGAGATCCGCCAGGAGGATTATCTGGCGCTGTTGACCGAGGCGCTGTCGGCAGGAACGCCCGACGGCGCCGGGGTCGGCGCGGCGGGCGGCGGCGTGGCCGACCCGGCCCTGGGCTTGCCGACCGCGGCGGAGTTCGGCGCGCTCGACCGGCTGCTTGCGGCGGATCCCGCCCGCACCGTCGACGGCCCGGCCTCCGGATGGGTCATCGCGCAGCTCTTGGGCCAGACATCGTAGACCGGATGCTCGACGACGTTGAGCGACGGCGTCTCCTTGTAGAGCCAGCCCGAAAAGACCCGGTGGAACTGGCCCTTGGGATCGGCGACGTCGAGCTGAACGAAGGCGCCGGTCAGCTGCTGGATCTCCCATGGCGCGGTCGTCTCGCAGGCGCGCAGCCGGACGATGACGTCGCCGACGCGCAGCGCCTGGCCCGGCTTGAGGGTCAGGTCCCGCTCAATGCCGTTGCGCTTGTTGAGCAGGCCGATCACCGCCACGCGCTGGTACATCGGCGTCGTCCCCGGCGCTTCGGCCGTGACGGTCTGCGGGATGTCGACGGTCTGCGCCTCGGCGCTCGCCTGGCCGTTGCCCTGCCGTTCCGGCGCGCCCTGGGGGCGGCAGGCGGTGACCGTCGCGAGCGCGGCGAGCGCCGCCGAGACGGCCAGGACGGCGCCGGCGCGGCTCATCTCTCGTCCGGAGTCCCAGCCTTGTCCGGAGTCCAGGCCTCGTAATCGCCGCTCGCCGCCGGCCGCTGCGCGCCCCGCTCGAGCGCTCCGGACGGGCGATAGGCGAGCGGCGTGCCGGTGAGGTTCGGCGTCGGCGGGCGCAGGAATTTGGGTGGGGGCGGCAGCGATTCGTCGGGCGGGCCGTCGATCTGGTGATGCATCCAGGCATACCAATCGGGCGGGATGCGGCTGGCGTCGTTGGGGCCGTTGTAGAGGACCCAGCGCCGGCCGCCCTTCTTCGCGGCATAATAAAGATTGCCGAGCGCGTCCGACCCGACCTGGCGGCCGTGGCGGCGGACGTGGATGCCGGTGGTGAGGGTCGCCCCGTCCCACCAGGTGAAGATCTGCTTCAACAGGCCCATGGCCGCCGCCTAGAGCGAATTGCGGCGCGGGGGAATAGGGTAGGTGCGAAACGCGGCCGCGCCCCGTCAATCCGGCTCCACCTCGACCGCCAGCGGCCCCTTGCGGCCCATGGCGATGCGGGCGCTGAGCGGCTGGTCGGGGACGAGGTCGGTGAGGCCGCCGCGGCGGATCGTCTCCATGTGGACGAAGATGTCCTGGTCGTCGCCCTCCTCGCGGACGAGGAAGCCGTAGCCCTTCAGCCGGTTGAACCATTTGACCCGCACCGCCTCGAAATCGCCGGCCTCGTCGATCAGGGCCGACGGATCGACCCGTTCGCGCGGGGCCGAGGCGGCGGCGCGGGGCGCCTCGGGCGCCACCGCCTGGCTGAGGTCGATCGCCAGCACCTTGCGCGCCTGGAGGCCCCGCGCCTGGTCGGCGACCAGGCATTCGACGATCGCGCCTTCGGGCAGGCTGCGCCGGTCA
>JAQGLF010000249.1 GCA_028293025.1 Alphaproteobacteria bacterium | reverse complement strand
CTTGCCATGGAAGCCGATCGAGGAGGCGCGCTGGCTCACGCCGCAGATCGCCTATATCCGCTTCAACGTCTTCCCGGGGGATGACGAGACCGTCACGGCGGCGCGGCAGTTCATGATCGACCATGCCGGCGCGAAGGCGATCATCTTCGACAACCGGACCCATCATGGCGGCGGGCTCGCCGAGATGAACGCGATGTTCCCCTATCTCATCGCGAAGCCGGCGACGCTCGTCACCATGGATACGCGCGCCTCGGTCGACGGCGGCCGCGGCGGGCCGGCGGGTGACGCCAACATGCGCCTCGTCCCGGCCGGCCCCGATGTGGTCCGCCGGGAGCATTATGTCCTTCCCAGCACGACCGAGAAAAGGCTGTTCGGCGCCAAGGTGTTCGTCCTCACCTCCGGCGCCACCGGCTCGGCGGCGGAGCATATGACCCTCGCCCTCAAGCATACCCACCGGGCGACGATCATCGGCGAGACCACCGCCGGCGCCGGCCATTATGGCGGCCAGGAGCCGATCGGCGACAAGTTCAGCGTCTTCATCCCCGTCGGCCGCAGCTTCGATCCGGATACCGGCAGGGATTGGGAAGGCGGCGGCATCGCCCCCGACGTCGCCGTCCCGGCCGAGCAGGCGCTGACCGAGGCGCTGATCCGCAGCGGCCTCGCCCGCGCCGAGGCCGAGCGCCTCTCCGCCGAGGTGAAGCCGACCGGATCGATGGCCCGCCGCACGCCGCGGACCTGAACGCTTCCCGTCCCTCCGGCCGCGGCTATAAGGGCTGCCGGAGGGCCGGATGGCGACGCGTCCTTTATGGCATTGCCCGCGCTGCGGCCGCAGCTTCGCGAATCGCAACCAGAGCCACAGCTGCGGCCTCGGCCAGCTCGACCGTCATTTCGAACGGACGTCGCCTGAAATGCGCCGCATCTATGAGGCGTTCCTCGCCATGCTGGAGAGCTTCGGCCCGGTCACGATACTGCCTGAGAAGACCCGGATCGCCTTCCATGTCCGCATGTCCTTCGCCCAGCTGACCGTGCGCCGGAACTGGATGCTCGGCCATCTGGTGCTGGCGCGCCGGGTGGAGAACCCCCTCTTCACCAGGGTCGAGACCTTCTCGCCGCGTAACCACGCCCACCATTTCCGGCTGGAGCAAGCGGACGAAGTGGAATGGCTGCGCGACCATGCCCGCGAGGCCTATGCCGTGGGACGGCAGGAGCATTTGGCCTGAAGCCGGTGCCTGCGGGACCGGCCGGGAGGGACGGTGCCTACAGGACGAAGTCGGCGCCGGTGAGCGGGTGCAGATCGGCGACGGTGACGCTGAGCTCGATATCGGCGACGCCGTCGCCGTTGATATCGCCCTGGACGGTCCAGATGCCGCCGCCGCTGTCGGTGGCGCGCAGCTCGCCGGCATGGTTGGTGAAGGCGGCGCTGCCGATGAACATGAAGGCATCGTCTGCCGCCGTTCCGGCATCGGCGTCGATCCTCGAAAGATCGATTCGGTCGCCGGCGGCGAAGTCCTGGATGGTGTCTTTCGCCGCCGAGCTCGAATCCGCCGCCGAACGATAGTTGAAGATGTCGTCGCCGGCGCCGCCTCTGAGCGTGTCGGCGCCGAGGCCGCCGGTGAGGATGTCGTTGCCATGGCCGCCGGCGATGTGGTCGCTGCCGGCGCCGCCGAACACCCGGAAGGTGCCGTCGCGTTCGGCGGCGCCGTTGAACGTCAGCGTCTCGGTGGAGCGAAGCGACGCCCCGTCGACCGTCATCTGCTGTCCCGCCGCGACATTGCCGTCGTTCATGGTGAGATCGTAATCATAGCTGACGCCGAGCGGCCCGTACCGGGTGTCATGGGCGGAGACCATGCCGATGCTCTCGATGCTGACCAGCTGATCGGCGCCGAAGACGATCGCGTAATTGCCGCGAAGGCCGAGCTGATCCGTGCCGCCCGAGCCGCCATTCGCCGTGTCGGTCGCGCCGAACTGGCCGCCTTCGCCGAAATAGAAGACGTCGTTCTTCGCGCCGCCGGTGAGATGGTCGGTGCCCATGCCGCCGTAGATGAAGAAGCTGCCGTCCGTCTCGGCCGAGCCGTCGAAGGTGAAGTCCTCGCCGACCCGCAGCTGGTTCGCGTCCACGATCATCTGCGCGCCGGCCGCGACATTCGCGTCGACCATGGTGATGTCATAGCCGAAAAGGCCGCCGCCGGTGCCGAAGCGCGCATCCGAACCGGGCAGGATCGCCAGCGATTCGACCGAGACGATTCCGGATCCCATGGTCAGCGCATTGGCGCCGGCATAATCGCCCTGAAGCGCGATCTGGTCCCTGCCGGCACCGCCGTCCACCTTGTCCGCCGACGTCATCGCGGCGCCGAAGAAGAAGACGTCGTTGCCGCCAAGGCCGGAAAGATCGTCGTCGCCGCCCTGGACGACGTAGAAGAAATCGGACCCAGCGGTACCGCCGATGAAATTGTTCGTCCCATCCCCCGCGAGCCGGTCCTCGGCCGAAACGACGCCGTCGATCGTCACCGTCACCGTCGTCACGTTGCCGTCCAGGAGCTTGTAGGTGAAGCTGTCGGTGCCGGAGGTATTGGCCGCGCCGGTTTCGCCGGACGCTGCCGAGGTGAGGGTATTGAACTTGCCGTTGGGGTCGTAATCGTAGCTGCCGTCGGCCCGCAAATTGAGCAGGGCGCCGGACGCCAGGACGATCTGCTTGCCGACATTGGCGGCATTGCCCTCGACCTCGGCCACCTGCAATTGCGGACCGTCGACGTCGCTGTCGTTGGCGAGCACGTTGCCATGCGCGATGGGGCCGCTCTCGCTGGTGGAAAGGATGTCCGGCCTGGCGACCGCTTGGTCATCCGCCGCCGTCACGCCGATGACCGCATGGGCGGTCGCGGCGCCGCCGGCCCCGTCGTCGACCGTGAAGGTGATCGTGCGATCGAGCGTCGAAGGCGTGTCGGAAGCGTTGGCGAAGGCGATGCCGGCCGTCACCAGCTCCACGGCGCGGGCACTGGCCTGCGCATCGAAGGTGACGACAAGCGCCGCGGCGCCGGTCCCGCCGGTGAAGGTGGCGACCTGCACGCCTTGGTAGAGGATGGCATTGCCCGCGACCGCGATCTCGCCGGCGCCGTTTATGGTCAGCCGGTCGTCGCCGGTGCCGTTGACGGTGAGTTCGGCCGTCACCTTGTAACCGGCATAATTTGCCGGCTGGTCCGGATCGGAGACGATTGCCCGCGGTGCAATCGGGACGGGCGGATCGCCTTCCGTGTAAGAGGCCGTCGCTTCGGTCCCTGTGCTCACGGAATCGAGATCGAGGACGGGCGGATCGTTGACGGCAACGACGTTGATCGCCTTGATGTCGTTGTCGCTCCGAGCGACGCGCGCGTTGAGCATGATCGAAAGGTTGCTGCCGCCGGCATTCGCCGTCGCCAGATCGATGAATCCGTCGCCGTTGAA
>JAQGLF010000232.1 GCA_028293025.1 Alphaproteobacteria bacterium | reverse complement strand
CGACCGCGTCGGCGGCGCCGGCCGAAGCCTCGGCCGCGCCCGCCGTCGTCGTGGCCCCCGTGGCGGCCGCCCCGGTGTCGCTCGCTGACGTCACCAGGGGCCTGGTGCAGGGGAACAATGCGGTCGTCCTCGCTTCGGCCAATGTGAGCAAGGGCGAGACGGCGCGCTCGGACAGCCACGCCGCCTCGGGCGGGAGCGGATCGGGCGCCGGCAATGGCTTGGGCGGCAGCAATTCGGGCGGATCGAGCGGCGCCGCCGACAGCGGCAAGGGCGATGGCTCGGGCACCGGCAATGGAAACGGCGGCACCGGCACCGGCAACGGCAATCCGGGTGGCTCCAACGGCGGCGCCGACAGCGGCAAGGGCGATGGCTCGGGCACCGGCAACGGAAACGGCGGCACCGGCACCGGCAACGGGAACACCGGTTCCGGCAGTGGCAATCCGGGTGGCTCCAACGGCGGCGCCGACAGCGGCAAGGGCGATGGCTCGGGTACCGGCACCGGCGGTTCCAACGGCACCGACGACAAAGCCGACAAGCCCGATGACAAAGCGGACAAACCGGATAAGCCGGACGACAAGGCGGATAAGCCCGACAAGCCCGACGATACTTCCGGCGGCAATGGAAATGGCGGAGCCGCGACGGCCACGCCGCCTCCACCCCCGCCGCCGCCCACGCCCGCACCGGATCCGAAAACGGATAAGCCTGACAAGCCCGACAAGGCCGACAAACCCTCCAAGGGCCTGATCGGCGGCATTATCGGCGCGATCGGCGGCCTGACCAACCCTCCGCCACCGCCGCCGCCTTCGTCGCACGGCAATTGAGGACAGGTCCGTCCGCGTCCGCTGAGGCGGCGCGGGCGGACGCCTCGCGATGAAGATCGGCCTCGAACGAGTCGCTCCCGCCTTCCTCCGCTGGCGTCGTCACGCGATCGTCGCGGGCGCGGCGCTGGCGGGCCTGGCACTGTTCGCCGGCGGGGGCGGACGGGCGCTCGACCACCAATTGAGAGACCTGCGCGACGGCTTGCGCTCGCATCCGGCGAGCGGGCAGGTCGAGATCGTCGAGATCGACGAGAAGAGCCTCATCGCGATCGACAAATGGCCGTGGCCGCGCGGCATCCACGCCGAAGTGATCGACCGCCTCCACGCCGCCGGCGCCCGCTCGATCGCCTTCGACGTCGACTTCTCGTCCTCGTCGACGCCTGGCGAGGACGCGAAGCTGGCGGCAGCGCTGGCGCGTGCGGGCGGCTCGGTCTCGCTGCCGACGTTGCGGCAATATCGCAGCGCTGAAGACACTTCGAACTATATCGATACAGAGCCAAACAAGCTGTTGCGGAACAAAGCATTTCTTTCCGCGGTCACCGTCGTACCCGAACGTGACGGCTATATCCGCCAGATGCCGCTCGGCATGACGACCTTCGACACGCCGAGGCCATCCCTCTCGACCCTGGTCGCGGAGAAGAATGCCGAGGTCGGGCGCTCGTTCGACATCGATTACTCGATCGAGCCGGCCACGATCCCGCGGCTCAGTGTCATCGACCTCATCTCCGGCAAGGTGCCGGCGCGGCAAATTGCCGGCAAACGGTTGATCGTCGGCGCGACCGCGGTCGAGATTGGCGACCGCTATGCGGTGCCGCGGCACGGCGTGGTTCCCGGCGTCGTGATCCAGGCATTGGCGGCCGAGACCTTGATCGAGGGATCGGTTCCGTGGGCGTTCGGCGCCGGATGGGCCTTCGCTTTGGCCTTGCTCCTGATCTTGCTCGCAATCCGCCTTCCCAATCGCCGATTGCGCGCCGCCGTCTTCACGCTCGCCTTCGCCGCGACTTTGGTCGCGCCGCTCGCCACCGAGGGCTGGTTCGCGCTGACGGTGCCCGTCGCGCCGGCTCTGGCCGCGATCGTCACCGCGATTCTCCTCTCCGGCGCGGCGCTCGCCTTCGAGCGCTATCTCGACAAGGCGCTGACGGACGACGCGACCGGGCTCCCGAATCTGGGGGCCCTCGAAGCCGCCGCCTCGCAAAAGCCGGTAGCGAGCGTGGTCGTCGCCCGCATCGACCGCTTCGCGACGATCGCCGCCGGCCTCGGCCCGGTCGCCAGCGCGACCCTCGTCCAGCGCGTGGCCGAGCGGCTTCGCTTCGCCCGTCCGGGCTCCGAAATCTACCATGTCGACGCGGCGAGCCTCGCCTGGATCGAGGATCCGGCCGACGAGACGGACCTCGAGGACCGGCTCGACGCCATCGCCGCGGTCATGCGCGCGCCGGTCGAATGCGGCCGCCCGGTCGACGTCGTCCTGGCCTTCGGCCTCGCCTGCGGCGCCGGATTGGGGACGAAGCAGCTCATTGCCAATGCCGGCCTCGCCGCCGAGCAGGCCGCCGAGCACGGCGCCCGCTGGCGCCGCTTCATCGACGCCGATGGCGAAGCCATCGACTGGCAGCTCTCCCTGCTCGGCGAGCTGGACGCCGCCATGGCCGACGGCCAGCTGTGGAACGCCTATCAGCCCAAGCTCGACCTCAGGACCGGCAGGGTGGTCGCCGTGGAAGCGCTGGTCCGCTGGGCCCATCCGACGCGCGGGCCGATCGGCCCCGACAGCTTCATTCCGGTGATCGAGCAGGCGGGGCGCGCGCGCGATCTGACCTTCCACGTTCTCCACCAGGCGCTCGACGACGCGCTCGCCTGGGAGCGCGCGGGTCACCCGATCGGCGTTGCCGTCAACGTCTCGGCGACCCTGCTCGCCGACCATGAATTCATCGAGGCGATCGGGGGCATCCTCGAAAGTCATGACCTGCCGACCTCGCGGGTAACGATCGAGGTGACCGAATCGGCGGCGATGGACCGTCCCGACCAGGCGATCGCCGCTTTGGCGAGCTGGCGCTCGCTCGGCGTCGGCATCTCGATCGACGATTACGGCACCGGCCAGTCCTCGCTCGGCTATCTCCAGAAATTGCCGGCGACCGAGCTCAAGATCGACAAGAGCTTCGTCCAGACCATCGTCACCGACAGCCGCAACGCGATCATGGTGCGCTCGACCGTCGAGCTCGCCCACCAGCTCGGCATGAAGATCGTCGCCGAGGGGATCGAGGACGAATCCTGCCTCAAGTTCCTCGCCGAGATGGGTTGCGACACCGGCCAGGGCTATCATATCGGCCGGCCGATGCCGGCGGTCGCGCTCGCCGAATTCCTCGCCGAAGATGTTCGCGCCGCCGCCTGAAGTCTTCAAAATGCCGCAATCGCCCGCTTTAGCGATGCCGCCAGGGGTGGGATCAATCGAACGGAACGATATGCGCCGCTATTCCTGCCTGCCTGCCTTCGCCGCCTTTCTGGCACTTTCCTGGGGACAGCCCGCTCTCGCCGCCGACGACGCCGACGCGGCGGGCGGCGGTGGTGCGGGCGGTGCCTGCACCGGTCATCCGGGTACCGTCCGCCTTTATGTCGACGTCCAGAACGTGCGGTCGAGCACCGGGCTGGTCGCCATCACCCTCTACGCGGACGATTCGAGCCGCTTCCTCGCCCATCGCGGCTCGCTCTATGTCGGCCGCGTGCCCGCCCGCCAGGGCAATACCCGCGTCTGCATCTGGGTGCCGAAGGCCGGCATCTGGGCGATCGTCGCCTATCATGACGAGAATGCGAACCGGAAATACGACCGGAACGCCATCGGCCTTCCCAAGGAAGGCGGCGGCTTCTCCAACAATCCGTCGACCTTTCTCGGCCTGCCGACCTTCCGTTCGGTGCGCTTTCCGGTCCACGCGCCGGAAACGGAGATCAGGATCCGCCTGAAATATCCCTAGGATTGATGCTCCAATCCACGACAGTGCGAGGCGCACGGCCCATATATTTCACCACCTTTTCGCCCATGCGCAGGATGGTGCGGCTGCGCAGCACCTGCCAGCGCGGCGGCCGATAGTCGGTTGAGAGCAGCCCGGCGCGGATCGGCGCCAGCACCTCTGCCTCGAACGCCCGGACCAGCGCCGGATCCTCGATCAGCGCCATCAGCTCCTCCATCGAATGATAAGAGGGGAAGTCGAAATTGGTCGAGCCGAGGACGAGCAGCCGGCGGTCGATGACCATGCCCTTGAGGTGGGACATTTCCGCCATCAGGCCGACCCGGAAGCCCGCCCGCCGCGCCGCGTCGAGCAGGTAAAAGAGAACCATCGGCTTGTTGTTGGCGCGCGGCGTCAGCAACTCGACATCGACGCCCCGCCGCGCCGCCGCCGCCAGCGCCTCGACGAAGGGGAAGGAGAGATAGGGGCTGATGACGGAGATCTGCTCCGCCGCCTGCTCGATCGCCGCGAACAAAGTGGCGAATCCCGCTGCATTGGTGCGGCCGTCGAGGGCGGAGAGGCGCAGCCCGTCGAATGCCGCCTCGCACAACACCGCCTCGCCCCGCCAGGTCGCCTCGAAATCCGCGGCGAGGAAATCGGCGGGCCCCGGCGCCTCGATCCGCAGCATGAGGTCGTGCCAGGCGAAATTGTGGTCGCTGAAATTGAACCCGCCCATATAGGCGACGTCGTCGGCGACGATCAGCTTCTTGTGGTTGCGAAGCCCGTAGCGGAGCAGGCTGCCGGCGATCGGATTTGTGACCCTCACACCGACGCCGGAGGCCGCCAGCCCCGAGAACATCGCCCGCGTCGCCCGGACCTCGGCGCGGAAGGCCCGGTTCAGCAGGTAATGCGGCGAGAGCACGAAATGATCGCTGACGACAACCCGGCTGTAATCGTCGACGAGCACCCGCCGGTCGGCCGCCCGGCTCGCCCGTACCGCGTCCGCCACCGCCTGCCCGGCGGCGTCGCCCTCGAACGTCATCGCCTGGACGAGCAGGCGCGAACGCGCCCGCCCGATATCCTCGGCGGCACGTTTCCAGAAAGTGTCGGAGCCGATGAGAAGCGTGTAAAGTGACAGAAAACCAACCCTCGCCGCTCCGGTTGCCATAGGCTGGGGAAGGGGGCAAGGAACGGGCGAAATGGGCTCCCACCTTTCTTCCCCGTCCCCCGATGGGCGGCGGCTCCGGGTGCTGCTGCTGCTGTCCTGGCTGAACGGCGGCGGCGCCGAGCGCGTCGCGGTCCATCTGATGAACCGCAGCGATCCCGCGCGGCTCGACATGCGCATGGGGCTGCTCCGCCGCGCGGGCCCCTATCTTCCCCTGGTCGATCCGGAGCGGATCCACCACCGCGACTGGGGCGAACGCTGGTTTCCCTCGGAGGGCACCGACCGCAGCTTCTACGCGCCGCACCGGCTGGCGATGAGCGCGGCGGTCGCGCCGCTCGTCTACCGCAGCATCGTCCGCGAGGTCCGCCCGGACGTGGTGATGAGCTTCGCCAAGGGCACCAACCTCGTCGCCAATTGGGGCATGGCGGGGATGGGGGCCGGGAGGCCGGCCTGGATCGCCCGGGAGGGCAACAACACGCTTCGCGCCATCGACGACGAGGCGTCGGGCCCGTTCGCGGCGCGGGTGGCGCGCGCGGTAACGCGGCGCTGCTACCGCGCGGCCGACTGCGTCCTCGTCAATGCCCGGGAGATGGCGGGCAACCTCCACGAAGCGCTCGACGTGCCGGAGGACAGGCTGCGGGTGATCCATAACCCCGTCGATATCGAAGCGGTGCGCGCGCAGGCGGTCGAGCCGCTCCCCAACGCCCCCGCGCGCCCGTTCATCGTCGCTGTCGGGCGCCTGGAGCGGCAGAAGGGCCACGATCTCCTGCTCCGCGCCTTCGCCGCGAGCGCCGGTTCGGCCGGTCACGAGCTGATCATCGTCGGCCACGGCCAGCGCGAAGCCGAGCTGCGCGCGCTCGCCGCCGCGCTCGGCATTGCCGATCGCGTCCGCTTCGAGGCTTTCACCGACAATCCCTGGGCCTGGGTGGCCCGCGCCAGGCTGTTCGTCTTCCCGTCGCGCTGGGAAGGCTTTCCGAACGCTTTGGGCGAGGCTTTGGCCTGCGGCACCGCCGCTCTGGCCGCGGATTGCCGCTTCGGTCCGCGCGAGCTGATCCGCCACGACGTGAGCGGCTGGCTGGTTCCGCCGGAGGACGCGGTCGCGCTCGCCGGCGGCCTCGATCGGCTTCTCGGCGACGACGCGTTGCGCGCGCGGCTGGGCCTCGGCGGCGTCAAACGCGCGGAGGAGCTGAAATTGGGGGCGATCCTGCCGCTCTATGCGGACCTCTTCGCCGAGCAGGCTGAGCTGCGGCGGCACCGGCTCGGCGCGTCGGGCGCGGCGGGAGCGCAATGGGGGGCGGAGCCGGCGGCGCCTGCCTTCGAGGGGGCCGATTGAGGGACGGGGCCGCCCCCGCGAAGGAGAATCGCGCCGGGCGGCTCATCGTCCGCGGCACCGCCTCGTCGGGCCTGGGCTTCGCCATCCGCTTCGGCGCGCGTTTCCTGTTCCTGTTCGTCGCCGGCCGCCTGTTCGGAGCGACCCTGTTCGGCGCTTATTCGATCTCGATCGCGGTGGTCGAGGCGGCGGTGATCGCCGGCGGCCTCAGCACCAAGTGGATGCTGTTCAAATGGCTGAACGAGCGCGAAGGCGAGGGGGACCGCCCCGCCATTCATATCGTCATCGACACCGCCTTGATGGTGTTCGCCGCGAGCGCGGCGATCGCCGCCGCGATCATGGCCCTTGCGGCGGCCGCGCCAAGCCGGTGGATCGGCGCCAATGCGGAGGTGGCGATCTTCGCGCTGGCGCTGATGATCCCGCTCCAGGCCCTGATCGAGCTGCTCCTCGCCGCCACCCGCTGGACCGAGGTGATGCGCTACGAGGTCGTCGCCAAGAACGTCATGCAGCCTTATGGCAGCATCGCCGTCGCGATCCTCGCCTGGTGGCTGGGCTGGATGCAGGAGGGCCTGGTCCTCTCCTACATCGCCGGCACGATCGCGAGCCTCGTCTACACGCTCTACGGCGTCAGGCGCTGCTTCGGCGGCCTCGGCCTGCGCCGCTACCGTCCCGATCTCCGCCGCATTAGCCGCCATTTCCGGGCGGCGATGCCGACCACCGGGACCGAGCTGATCGACGCCCTCTACACCCGGCTCGACATCTATGTGGTCGGGATCCTCCTCGGCGCGAGCTGGGCCGGAATCTACGGCATGGCGCGCCAGCTCAGCATGCCGATCCGCCAGGCGCGGCAGGCATTCGACGGCATGCTGGTGCCGATCGTCGCCCGGACCTTTTCGCATTCCGGCCCGACCAGCACCGGCCGCTCGATCGCGTCGGCGGCGCGGCTCGTCTTCATCGTCCAGCTGGCGGGCGTGATCGCGCTGACTGCGATCGGCTCGCCTCTGCTCCACGCGCTCGGCAAGGGTTTCCATGCCGCTTACGGTGCGCTCCTCTGCCTCGCCGCGGCGGAGGTCATCCAGGGCGCCTTCGGGCTCGGCGAGCTGGTGCTGATCTATTCGCGTCCGCGCGTCGCGGTGGCGATGACCGCCGGCTTCATGATCGTCGGCGTGGCCGGCGCCGTGCTGCTCGAGCCGCATCTCGGCCTCACCGGCGTCGCTTTGGCCGTGCTGCTCAGCTATTCCGGCCGGGCGGTGGTGCGGCGGATCCTGCTTCGGCGCCTCCATGCCGTCGAAATTCCCACCTCCTCTTGGTGGGGGCCGCTCGCCGCCGCCGCC
>JAQGLF010000229.1 GCA_028293025.1 Alphaproteobacteria bacterium | reverse complement strand
CGATCGCGGCCTGCGCATCCTCGGCCTCGATCTCGAAATCGGCCGAGATGCGCTCGGCGATCTCGGCCGCGTCCCCCGCTCGTCCCGCCAAAGCGTCGAGGATCTGCGGCGCCGGCGCGGCGAGGATATGGGTGAGGCCGGAAGGGCGGTGATAAAGCGCGGTGAGGCCGTCGAGCGGGACCTGGCGCACTGCGTCCGGCGGATCGGCGATGAAGCGGGGGCCGGTCATGGCGACCCCTCGGGCCGGTGTGTCAGCGCCGCATCTGCAGCGAGGCGTAGCAGGTGAAGCCGCTCATCCCCGCCTGCAGACGGCGTATGTAATTGGCATAGGCCTGGGCGGCATTGCCGTCGACGCCCGGCGGCGCGATGCCGCTCTGGAGGAGGAGCTTCGCCTCCTCGCCCTTCAGCGGGCGGGCGAGCGGCGGATAGGCGCCCGGCGTGCCGGCGGCGACGAGGTCGCCCCGATCGGTGATGAAGCTCCCCGCCGCATTGGGCGCCGGGATCGGGATTTCGCAGGCGAGGACGGAGCCCGCGGTCTGCGCCAGCGCCGGGCGGATCGTCACCACCGTCGAGGCGGCGGCGGCGCCGAGCACGAGCACGGTCCTGCGGCTCGGCTTGAAGCCGCTTGCTTCGCTCCCGTCGGTCTCCACGTCGCTCATCGCTCCCGGGCTTATGCGCAGCCTCTTTCATAAGGGTAAAGGCGGTCAATTTCGAGCGAAGCGAAAAACACCTCGTCCCGGAGCGAGACAGGGGGCCGGTGTACCCCCTCCCCCTTGACGGGGGAGGGATACGGCGCCTTGGCGACGAAGGAGCCTAGGCGAAGTTGGGTGAGGGTGACAGCGGCGGAGAAACGTCGCTTGCGGTGTCACCCTCACCAACTCCGCCTAAGCGGCAGAGCCGCCAAGGCTTCGTATCCTCTCCCCTCGAAGGGAGAGGAGGCAATCCTTTCTTCGCACCCTCCGGAGAAAAATCGTTTCGGGCACGTTAGAGGGTGCAGCCGCAGGACCGACGGCCTCGGGAGAAAAACCATATCGGCCACGTTTAGGGTGTGTCGCCGGAGTGCGGGCGGCCACTATCCAAAAGGAGGATGTTTGATGAGAGCAATCATGTTCGCCGCCGCGCTGCTGGTCGGCACCGCGGCCTATGCGCAGGATACCACCGGCACGGCCCAGGGCACCGGCACCATGGCCGGCGGCACCACAGTCGCGCCGAGCAACGCGGCGCCGAAGCGCGATGCGCGCGGCGTTCCCGTGATTTCCGCCGACGCGACCGCGCCATCCGGCTGGAACCAGCCCGCGGGCACGCCGGGCGCCGCTCCGGCCTCCGGCCCGGCTCCGTCGATGGGCGCCGCCGGCGACCTGCCGCCCTGCACCCGCAAGGTCACCGACCATTGCACCCAGACCTATGAGCGCAATCATGGGCCGGCCGGCGGCGCCATGGCCGCCTCCGCCGGAACGACGGCCGATGCGAGCGCCACGGCCGATGCGAGCGCCGATGCCAGCATGAGCGCCGACACGAGCACCAGCGGCAAGAAGGCGGTCCATCACCGCCGGGCGCGCCGCCGCTAAGCGGCATGCGGGGGCGCCGGGCCGCTGCCCCGCCCCCGCCGTTTCGTCCGGCCGTTGCGAACTGGCCCCGGGCGATCGAATCTGCCAATCAGCCGACGGCGCCGTCCGGCTCCGCCGCGGCTGGCCTTGCGCGCCGCGGATCCTGCTGAGAGGGATTTTCCGACAAGATGACGATCAGTTTCGAAGGCCGGGTGGCGATCGTGACCGGCGCCGGCGGCGGGCTCGGCCGCGCTTATGCGCTCGAACTGGCGCGGCGCGGCGCCAAAGTGGTGGTGAACGACCTCGGCGGCACCCGCGACGGCACCGGCCATAGCGACGCCGCCGCCGCGGTGGTGGCGGAGATCGAGGCCGCCGGCGGCACCGCATTCGCCAATGGCGCCAGCGTCACCGATCTCGACCAGGTCGAGGCGATGGTCGCCGACGCCAAGGTGCGTTGGGGCGGCGTCCATATCCTCATCAACAATGCCGGCATCCTGCGCGACAAGAGCTTCGCCAAGATGGAAATGGCGGATTTCCGGGCGGTGGTGGACGTTCACCTGATCGGCTCGGCCAATTGCACCAAGGCGGTGTGGGAGACGATGCGCGAGCAAGCCTATGGCCGCATCCTGATGACGTCGAGCTCGACCGGCCTCTATGGCAATTTCGGCCAGGCCAATTATGGCGCCGCCAAGCTCGGTGTCGCCGGCTTCGCCAAAACGCTCCACATCGAGGGGGCGAAGCACAATGTCCGCGTCAACACGATCGCCCCGACCGCGGCGACGCGGATGACGCAGGATATCTTCCCGCCCGATCTGCTGGCTTTGTTCAATCCAGACAACGTCGTGCCTGCCGCGCTCTATCTCGTGTCGGAGGACGCGCCGTCGAACGTGATCCTCGGCGCCGGCGCCGGAATCGTCCAGGCCGCTTATGTGACGCTGACGCCCGGCCATGCGCTCCCGGAAGGGCGGCGGACCGTCGAGGAAGTCGCCGCGAATTGGGAGAAGATCGTCAGCCGCGAAGGCGAGATCGTCCCTCAGTCCGGCGCCGAGCAGGCGATGCTGATCCTGAAGACGCTGCAGGGGAAGTAAGCGCCCGTTCGTGCAGACGCCCTCTGAAATGGCTCGTGAGATGGTGTGTTGCAACACCAATACACTAATGCTATGCCCCTCCCATCAACGGGAGGACGCGACATGTATAGTGACGGCGATCTCGAAGCGGCCGTGGCGGCGGGGGTTGTCACCCCCGAAGCGGCGGCGGCCCTGCGCGACTATGTCGCCGCCCGGAGCGGAAGCCCGGCGGTCGACGAGGAGCAATTCCGGCTGATCACCGGCTTCAACGATATTTTCGTCTCGATCGCGGCGGCGATCCTGCTCGTCGCTCTGGCCTGGATCGGCAGCGATTTCGGCCTCCGCATCGACGGCGACGGGCCCTCGCCCATCTCCGGCGTGCTGGTCGCGGGCGCGGCCTGGGGCCTCGCCGAATTCTTCACGAAGAAAAGACGCATGGCGCTGCCCTCGATCCTGCTGCTGCTCGCCTTCGTCGGCGGCGTCGTCGAAGCGGTGGGCACGATGCTGGCGCTGGTCGTCGGCCCGGACGCCGCCGAGCAGAGCAAGATGGTCGGCGGCCTCGTCGCCGCGGCGGCGGCGGCGGCCGGCGCCCTCGGCGCCTGGCTCCACTGGCGCCGCTTCCGCGTGCCGATCACCGTCGCCGCCGGCGCCGCCTCGATCGTCGGCCTGGTGATGGCCCTGATCGCCTCGGCGCTCGGCGAAACGCCCAATATGGGCGACATCATGCTCGGCTTCCTGCTGGTGCTGGGCGTCGGCGTGTTCCTCTTCGCGATGTGGTGGGATTCGTCCGACCCGCGGCGCGAGACGCGGCGGTCCGACGTCGCCTTCTGGCTGCATCTGCTGGCGGCGCCGATGGTCGTCCACCCGGTGTTCAAGCTGCTCGGCCTCGCCGACGGCGGCGGTTCGGCGGGCGGTGCCCTGGTCGTGGTCGGCCTCTACCTTCTGTTCGCCCTGACCGCGCTGGCGATCGACCGGCGGGCCCTGCTCGTCTCCGCCCTTCTTTACGTGCTGTGGGCGATGAGCCGGCTGTTCGAGACGGCGGGCGCGGTCGAGCTCAACCTGGCGCTGACCGCCTTGGTGATCGGCTCGGCTTTGCTGCTGCTCTCCGCCTTCTGGCACAGCGCCCGGCGCGCGGTGGTGACGCCGCTCCCCGCCGGCCTGCGGGCGAAGCTGCCGGTTCTCGACCGGGCGGTCGTAACCGCCTGAGCCGAAATCGGTGAATGCAGACTCTGCCTCTTCCCGGCAACGGGGAGGGGCAGAGCCTTTTCCGGCCCCTTTTCCATCTTGCCTTTGTCCGACGGGCGGGGAATTCTACCGCCCCAGAACGCAAGAAAGCCGGGAGGCAATGATGCGCCTGTGGTTCGCGTTCTTCCTCGCGCTTCTGCTCCCCTTGGGCGGCGCCGAGGCGGCGGCGCCGAACCGCGCGGCGGTGACGGCGTGGCTGGCGCCCGACGGCATCGACGTCGACATCCGCCTCGACCGCGCCGTCTCCCGCTTCGACTTCGCCGATACGGACGTCGTGCGGGAAGGCGATTTCGAGTTGCTGACGCCGGGCCTCACGCTCAACGGCAATTCGGTCACCGCGCCGGCGCCATTCCGAGGTTTCCGGCTGCACATCCGCCCGGCGGCGAAGGAGCGGGACGCGAAATATCCGGCCCATTTCCGGGTCGGCGCCGGCGGCGTTCTCTATGCGCCGGCTCTGAAGGCCGATCCGGCCGCTTGGCGCACGCGGCTCGTGGTGAAAACCCGGCCGGGCGAGATCCTAACCCCGTCCTCGGGCAAGATGGAGGACGGCTTCGTCTTCATCGGCCCTGCCGTTCTCCGCAGAAATTACCGGGACATCGTCGTCATCGCCGATCCCGCGACGCCCGCCTGGCTGGTGGAGACGTCGCAGGCGGCGCTGGCCACCGCCGTCGCCGCTTACACCCGCGCGCTCGGCGCATCGCTGCCGCGCAAGCCTTTGCTGATCATCCGCCACCGGGGCGGAGCGCGCAGCTTCAACGTCGGCGACGTCACCCCCGGCGGCATCACCAGCCTCCGCTTCTACGGCGATTCCTGGAACCGCCCGGACGAGAAAGCGGCGAGGACCATCCGGAGCTTCGTGCTCCACGAGGCCTTCCATTTCTGGAATGGCGGCCTCGCCCATCACGACGTGGGTACGCCGAGCTGGCTGCACGAAGGCGGCGCCGAATATGCGTCGCTGCTCGCCGGCGTGAAAGGCGGCGTGCTGTCGGAGGAGGAGGTGCGGCGGCGGCTGTCCGATGCGCTCGATCGCTGCCGTTTCGCGCTGCAGGAGCAAGGTGACAAGGGTCTTGCCCGAATGGGCTTCCTCACCAACCAGGTGCGCTATCCCTGCGGCATGGTGCTGCAATGGGCGGCCGACCTCCACCTCCGCCGGGCGAGCGGTGGCCGGCTTACCCTGCTCGACGCTTGGGCGGAGACGATCCGGGCCGCCCGCGCCCGTCCCTCCCGCGCTTACGGCCTCGCCGATTTCTACAAGGCGGCCCGCATCGACGATCCGGCGGCCTTCGCACCGGTCCGGCTGCTGGTGGACGAGGACGGTCCCGCGAGATGGAGCGCGCTGCCGGCGGCGCTGAGCGTGCTCGGCGCCGAGGTCGCGCAGGTGCCGACGACGAACGGACGCCGCGGAGCGATGCTCTTCCACTTGCTGCGGCAAAACTGCCGCAGCCTGCCGAATGATGCCAGCATCGGCTTCTACTCGGCCGACGGAAGGATCAAGCTCCAGACTCCAGCCGGCTGCGGCGTGCTGGCGGGCGACCCGGTGCTGAAGAGCATAGAAGGCGGCGACCCGTCCGAACTCACCGCCGAAACCTATGCCGCCGTCCAGCGCAAATGCGCGGCGAAGACGGCCGTCACCGTCGTCACCGGCGACGGCCGCACCTTGGCCGCTGCCTGCGCCTCGCCGCTGGGCCCGGAGCCGCAGGCTTATCTCGTAAAGAGCTGGATGCCGGGGATCGAGGCTTCCCAAGCTTTGCAGTGAAAGCGGGGTCAGCGACCGGCAATTCCACGCCGGCCTGCCCGCCCCCGGAAGTTACCGGGTTGCCGACACTGGCAGCGCCGTGCCACTCTGCCGGTATTCCGGGGAATTTGGTGGGAGATTCTCTTGAGCTTTAGCTGACGCCCGCGGCGTCGGCGCTCGAAAAAGGGGGGCTATTTTCGTGACTTACGCGGATGCGCGCCGGACCGGCCGCCATTGCTCCCTGTCTTCCATCGCGAATCTCGCTCGCTTCCCCACGCGGGAGCAGGCTCATGTCTAACGTCGCCGGCAAGGCTTACGGGATGAACGTGGTCACGCCGATGCGGCCGGCGGTGACCTGGATCAACCGCTTCATCTTCATGTTGGTGCGCTCTTTTCCGCAGACCTTGTCGGGGCTGCTCGGCCTGTCGCTGATCCATTTCGCGCGCTGGGTGATCATCCGCCGCGACCAATGGCCGGAACGCGGCCAGCGCCAGCGGCCGCTGCAGAACGATTTGATGCTCTTCTGCAGCAACTTCAACGGCACCTGGGACCAGTATATCGACGCCTTCGCCGACGCGATCCCGGGCGGGCTCGACGTCCTCTGGTATTCGAGCACCAAATATCCGAACTCGATCCCGATCACGCCGTTCAAGAACTATATCCGCGCCAACCAGGTCGACACCGGCTATTATTACAATGCGACCCCGGGCAATGCGCAGCGCGACATCAAGCTGGCGCTGAAGCTGGCGGCGACGCTCCGCGCGGTCGATCCTCGGGCCGACGATGCCGCGCTGGCCGAAGCTTGTCGGCGCACCCTCCTTTCCGCCCAATGCGCCCTCGCCTCGCCCGGCTATGCGCCGGTGGCGAGCTGCGACACCGCGATCGCCGACCTCCATCGCTGCGCCGAGGTGCGCAAGCGCTGGGGACCGAAGGGCGAGGGTCCGCCGCCGGCCGAGCATGTGCTGCACGCCGTCGCCGCGGCGACCGTCCAGGCTTCCACCGCAGAAGGCGACGACGCGATGCAGAAGATGGTCCAGGACGCGGTCGGGGCCGTCATCGGCACGCCGGCCCGGACCGCGGAGGCGCCGCCGCTGCCGCCGGAACCGGCGCAGCCCGAAACGACGAAGGGGCCCGAAGCGACTAAGGGGGACGCCGATCATGCTTAGCTTCGACGGCGGCCATTATTTCTTCACCGCCCTGGTGCCGGTCTGCAACAAGGGCATCGTCGAGCATGAGGGGATGAAGAGCTCCCCCATCCACATGGTGCGCGAGGCGCTCGAGACCTTGCCGACCGCGCTCCAGTCGCACGCGTCCGAGCAGGTCGGCATCCAGAGCCCCTTCGCGCGCTCGACCCGCACCCATTTCGCCCGCCTGGTCGTCCTCGACCAGCCTTTCTACAACGGCCGCGACCATGCCAATGCGCTGGCGAGCGCGATCATGCAGACCGACCTGCTCAAGGCCCAGCCGCACGATCTGCTCGCCTGCCCCTATCTGCTGGTGATGATCGACTTCGATCCCGGCGATCCGTCCGGTGCCGGCGAGCCGCGCGGCTATTGCGAGCATCTGTGGGGGATCATGGCCGAGGAGCTGAGGGCGGTGTTCACCTATTGCTACGGCTTCTCCCAGGTGCGCGACGCGGCGAGCTTCGCCGATTTCCTCCTGCCCTGCGAGGTCGAGACGACGATGCCGTTCAACGATTACTGGACGGGCGCGCCGCCGCTGCAGCCGATGTCGAAGCTGCTCCTGGCGGCGGCACCGCTGGCGGGGGTGATCCTGCCGCTGGTCGGCGCCGCGATGCATCGCTGGTCTTGGGGGATGGGCATCCTGCTCGGCATTGTCCTCCTGCTGGTCGGTTTGGTGATCGATTATTTCCTGATCATGCACCGGGGCGGTAAGCCCTTCCCCTCGGCCGACGCCACCCTCCCCCGCGTGCTCAAGGCGCTTTACCTGCAGCAGGCCTTCACCCGCTTCGCCGCGGCGCAGCAGGACGCCGATCCCGCCACGGCGGGCGCTGCCTTCCGCGCTTTCCTTGAGGCCAATTGCCCGAACGATCCCGGGGGGCCGACCCAGAAGCCCGGCGTGATCCGCACCCTCTTCTCCGGAGCCGCATCGTGAGCGCCGCGCTCGACCTCGCCGACATCCAGGGCGGCAT
Source organism: Alphaproteobacteria bacterium (assembly GCA_028293025.1). Taxonomy (GTDB): domain Bacteria; phylum Pseudomonadota; class Alphaproteobacteria; order Sphingomonadales; family Sphingomonadaceae; genus Allosphingosinicella. The sequence goes on along the minus strand of JAQGLF010000229.1, from coordinate 11,624 downwards.
CCTTCGCGCCTATGGCCGCCAGGGTTTCCCCAAGGCGCGCTATTTCTTTTTGAACGTGCGCGATCCGGCCAAGGGACGCGCCTTCGTCGAGGCGTTGCGGCCGAACATCACGACCGCCGCGCGCTGGAAGAATCCCGATCGCGGCGAGCCTTTGCTCCGCACTCGCAACCCGCGCGTCAAGGACGTCGTCCGCGCCGAGGGCGTGCCCGATTATCCGGGCGAGGTGCAGCTGATGAAGCCGAAGGTGGCGATCAACATCGCCTTCACCTTCTACGGGCTGGCCGCGCTGCAGGTACCGACGCGGACGCTGCGCGGCATGCCGGACGAATATATCGACGGCATGGAGACGCGCGCGGCCTTGCTCGGCGACGATATCTGGCTCGACAAGCGCGACGCCGTCTGGCGCAACTCGCGCGGCCCGACGCGAGTCCATATGCTGGTCTCGCTGAACGCGGAGATGAATCCCGACGGCAAACCCGTCCCGGAGCTCGAGGCGGAGACGCAAAAGCTCCGTGACCTGTGCGCGGCCTCGGAAGGCGGCGTCGTCCTTCTCTCCGGCACCGGCCCGGCCGATGCCGAATATCAGGAAATGTCGGCGATCCTGGCCGAGGAGGGCGGCCGGCTATGGCCGACCAACAAGGAGCATTTCGGCTTGTCCGACGGCTTCGGCGACCCGGTGTTCGAAGGCCAGCTCTCCGGCGAGGCCGAGCGGCTGCGCGTCGTCGGCGGCGGCAAGATCCTCTCCGACCAGAGCTGGGCGCCGCTTGCGACCGGCGAGTTCCTGCTCGGCCATGCCGACGAGGCGCAGGAGATTCCCGGCGCGGCGATGCCGATCGAGTTCAGCCGCAACGGCACCTTCATGGCCTATCGCAAGCTGCACGAGGACGCGCGCGCCTTCGCCGATTATCTGGACGACCAGGCCGGCCGCTACGCCCGCCTGTTCAAGGTCGACCGCGACCAGGCCAGGGAGACGGTCCAGGCGAAGCTGGTCGGGCGCTGGAGCGACGGCGTGCCGCTGATGGCGGCGCCGACCTTCGCCGCCTGGCAGCAGTTCAACGCCGAGCTCGCCGACGCCCATAAGCGGGAGGACAAGCCCAAGCTCGCCCAGATCGCGCTCAAATTCACCGACTTCAACTATTGCAAGGATCCCGCGGGTGCGGTCTGCCCGGTCACCTCGCACCTGAGGCGCGCCAATCCGCGCGACATGCTCGGCCCGCATTTTCCGGAGGACCCGAAGACCGGCGACGGCTCCATCCTCGTCAACCGCCGCCGCATACTGCGCCGCGGCCTCCCTTACGGACGCTACGATGCGACCACGCCCTCCACCGACGGCGAGCACGGCATCATCTTTCTCGCCATCTGCACGAACCTGTTCCGCCAGTTCGAATTCGTCCAGCAGCAATGGATCCAGTACGGGCTCGATTTCAACGCCGGCAGCGACACCTGCCCGATCGTCGGCAATCACGATCCGGATTCGAAGCTGGTCATCGCCGCCGACCCGGACAGCACCGCCTCGAACGGGGGCGGCCGCCCGTTCATATGCGACCGCATGCCCCAATTCGTCGAACCGCGCGGCGGCGACTATTTCTTCATCCCGAGCATGACCGCGCTCCGACTGATCGGGATGGGGATTATCGACCCGACCTGAATCCGGCCGGCCACAGTCAAGGAGTTCCGTCATGCAATGGCTGCTGAACCTGCCCGTCGCCCTGTGGCGCCGGCTGCTGCTGATCGGCCAGGGCCTGCTCGGCCTGCTCGTCTTGATCGGCACCGGCCTCGGCGCTTTGTTCGCCAGCGGCGGGACGCTCGCCGACCGGCTCAAGGCGGCCTTGACCGCGCCCGCGTCCTTGCGCCGCGCCTTCGCGGTGGCCCGGCTGTTCGCGCCGAACCTGGTGCTGAAGACGAAGATCATCACCGCCTACGACAATGACGGCACCGCCTTCGTCGCGCGCCGCGCCGACGTCATCGACGTGCTGAGCCGGGACGCGGATTTCGGCGTCGTCTACGGGACGCGGATGGAGACGATCACCGGCGGCGAGAACTTCTTCCTCGGCATGCAGGACACGCCCCGCTACACCCGCGACGTCTCCAACATGCGGCTCGCGGTGCGGCGCGACGACGTGCCGGCCGTGGTCGCGCCGTTCATGGCCGCCACCGCCGAAGCCCTGGTCGCCGCCGCCCCCGGCACGATCGACGTGCCGCAGATGCTGAGCCTGCCGGCCAATGCACGCCTGCTCGATCATTATTTCGGAACGCCGGGGCCGTCCCAGGCCGAGATCATCGACTGGACGACGACGCTCTTCCAATATCTCTTCCTCGACCTCAAGGCCGACCCGGTGTTCGACGCCAAAGCGGAGAAGACCGCCGCCGCCTTCCGCGCCTGGATGGACTCGCATATCGCCGCCCGCAAGGCGGAGGGCGGCACGCGCGACGACATATTGGGCCGCTGCCTCGTCATGCAGGCGGGGGGCCTTCCCGGGATGAGCGACCGTGACATCCGCAACAATCTGATCGGCCTGCTGATCGGCGAGCTGCCGACCACCTCGGCCGCCGCCAACCTCGCCCTCGACGAGCTGCTCGACCGGCCCGACGCGCTGGCCGGCGCCTGCGCGGCGGCGGGCGCCGGCGACGATGATCTGGTCGCCGCCCACATCTTCGAGGCCCTGCGCTTCCGGCCGCTCAACCCGGTCGTCTATCGGCGGGCGATGCGCGACGCGACGATCGCCGAGGGACGGGTGCGGGCGCGGCGGATCAAGAAGGGAACGATGGTGATGGCCTCGAACCTTTCCGCCATGTTCGATCCGCTCGCCATCTCCAGCCCGAACAGCTTCCGCACCGACCGGCCGTGGGAGACCTACATCCTCTGGGGCACCGGCCTTCACGCCTGCTTCGGCGCCTATCTCAACCGCGCGAATCTGCCGGCGATCCTGAAGCCGCTGCTGGCGAAGCGGAACCTGCGCCGCGCGGCGGGGCCGGCGGGGCAGCTCGACAATGCCGGCAGCCCCTTCCCCGTCCATTTCCACGTCGCGTTCGACCAATGACCGCCGCGCCCGACGCACAGCGGACGCTGCTGACCTTCGCGCCGATGGTCGACAGCGAGACGTCGCGCCTGCTGCTCCATCATTATGGCGTCGGTTATCGGGAAAGCGACCATCTGGTCCCCTGGGTGATGCTGCTCACCCTCTTCAACGGCGGCAGCGGCAAGGTGCCTTTGCTCCACGGCGCCGGTCCGGCCCTCACCGGTCCCGGCGCGATTGCCGAGCATTATGACGCGATGCTGCCGCCGGAGCGCCGCCTGGTGCCGCCCGACGGCCCGCTCGCGGCGCAGGTGAAGGCGGACTGGGATCTGTACAATGGCGGCATCGGCGCCGACACGGCTGCCTTCGCCTATTTTTACCTGCTGCCGCACGGCGAGCTGATGAAGCCGGTCTTCGCCGCTCCGGTCGGGGCCGGCGAGAGGTTCCTCCTCCCCCTCCTCTATCCGTTGATGAAAATCCTCTTCCGCCTGATCCTGCACCTTTCGCCGGAGCATGCGGAGCAGGCGGCGGCGCGCATCCGCGCCACCTTCGACATCACCGACAAGAGGATCGCCGACGGCCGACCCTATCTCTGCGGCGACCGCCTCACCCTCGGCGACATCGCCCTCGCCGCCGCGAGCGCACCTCTGCTGCTGCCGGAAGGCTATGGCGCGACGATGCCGGCGCTCGAGGCGATGCCGGCGCCGGTCGCGAACCTCATCCGGGAGCTGCGCGCGCACCCGACCGGCCGCTTCGTGCAGCGTCTCTATGCGGAAGGTTTCGCCAGGGCCCGCGGCTGAGGCGGAACAGTTCGGAGCCAATTCGGTTCGGCTCGCGAAACTTTCCACGGAGACCCCATGCGCCCCGAACGGCTCACCCCAGACCGGTTCCGGCAGCCCGCAATCATGCTGTCGGGCACCGTCGATTATGAAATGTACGGCGATTTCCGCCGACAGCTCGATGCCGCGCCGGAAGGCCTGGTCGTAGTCGAGCTGTCGACGCTCGGCGGCGATCCGGAGGTCGCGCGGATGATGGGCGAGGATATCCGCTTCCACAGCGACAGCGAGCCGGCACGGCGCATCGCCTTCCTCGGCAAGGCGGCGATCTATTCGGCCGGCACCACCTTCATGAGCTTCTTCGCGCGGGAGAACCGCTTCCTCACCCGCGGCACGCGGCTGATGATCCACGAGCGCAAGATGAGCTCGACGCTGAAGGTCGAGGGTCCGCTCACCACCTGCGTCGCCACCGTCAAGGCGCTCCTCAACGAGATCGACGAATCGATCCGCATCCAGAATGAGGGGTTCGAAGGCCTGATACAGGGATCGAAGGTGACGATGGAGGACGTCCTCCGGCGCGCCCCGTCCAACTGGTATATCGAGGCGCAGGAGGCGAAGGAGCTCGGCCTGATCGAGGACGTGATTTAGGTCGGCTCGATTACTAACCCGGCTGCTTTTGCGACATCGCCATGCTCACGACCGCACCTGCGACTGGGACTGGAATTGCCCCTTCTCGCGGGCCCTGGTTACCAGCACTTCGACCGAAAGCTCCTCGGCGCCGCCGCCGGACCGGGCGCCGGCGGTGGGCGCGGCGTCGCGATAGTCGAGGCCCGTCGCCACCCTGATATAGGCGTCGTCGGGCGACGTGCCGTTGGCCGGATCGAAGCCGACCCAGCCGAGATCCTCGACCCAGGCCTCGGCCCAGGCGTGCGCCGCCTCCTGGCTATGGGCGCCGTCGCGCCGGAAGAGGTGGCCGGAAACGTAGCGGGCGGGGATGCCCTGCAGCCGCGCGGCGGCGATGAAGATATGGGTGAAATCCTGGCAGACGCCGTGACCGGCCTCGAACGCCTCGGCCGCTTTCGTGTCGACGGCGGTGCTTTCGGTGTCGAAGCGCATCCCGCCGTTGATCGCGGCGGCGAGAAAATGGAGCCGGTCGAGCGCGCCGGCGCTCTGCCCCGCGATCTTCTCCGCCAGCGCGGCGAGCGCCGGCGACGGCGCCGTCATCGGCGTCGGCCGGAGGAAGACCAAAGGTGGCAGCTCGCCGGCCACGCCCTGGACGATTCCCGCCATGTCCTGGGTCAGCACGCTGCCGGCGACGGTCAGCTTGAGCCGGTCGACCGGCCGATCGACATAGAGCATGTGGGTGACGTTGCCGAAGCCGTCGCGGCCGGCGCGCAGCCGCACGTCGCTGTCGACGTCGATCCGCCAGTCGAGCACGCTCTGGCCGGCGAAGCTCTGCGGCGTGACCCGGAGCAGCTGGACGATGTGACGCGCCGGCTCCCGATATTCGTAGAGGGTCGTGTAGCAGACGTTGAGCCGCATCAGCCGAACCGGAATTGCTGGGCGATCGCCCGGTGGATCGCCGCATTGTCGGCGATATAGGTGCCCAGGAATTCGTGCAGCCCGGAGCGGAAAATGCGGTCGATATCGGTGTCGGCGAGCTGCGTCTGGCGCAGCCGCGCGAGCCGGTCCGCCTCGCCCTGCCGGCCGCTGCTGCCGCCGAGCTCGCTCAGCAATTGCACGGTCTCGGCGCAGGAGGCGGCGAGCGACCGTGGCATCTCGGCACGGAAGATGAGCAGGTCGGCGACCAGCCAGGGCTTGAGCGAATCGCGGTAGAGCAGGCGATAGGCGTTGCGGGCGGAGACGGTCTGCAGCAAAGTCGTCCACTGGTCGCGGTCGAGCGTGCCGCCGACCCGTTCCCCTTCCGGCAGCAGCAGATAATATTTGACGTCGACCAGGCGCGCGGTGTTGTCGCCGCGCTCGATCACCGAGCCGAGGCGCATGAACCAATAGGCTTCGCGCCGGAGCATCCGCGACAGCGCGCCTTCGAAGCCGCGGGTGTCGGCCTTGACCGTGTCGATCAGGTTCATCGCCGCCTGCCCGCCGCCCGGGCTGGTGCGGGCGCGCAGATCTAGCCAGGCGCGGTTGATCGCCTCCCAGGCTTCGCGGGTCATGGCGTTGCGCGCCGCCCGGGCATTGTCGCGCGCGAATGCCAGGCAGGAGCGCACCGAATTGGGATTGTCCTCGCTCAGCAGCAGCCAGCGGGTGACGTTGAAGGGCGTCGCATTCTCGGCGCTCGCGGCGAAGCTCTCATCCTCGCCGACGACCTGCAGCGCGCTCTCCCAGGCCGCCCGCTCGGCCTGGGCGCCGCTGGAGAGCGAGCTCAGCCGCAAAGTCGCCTCGGCGAGCCGGGTGGTGAACTCGGCCCGCTCCATGTAGCGGCCGATCCAGTAGAGATTAGCCGCCGTACGGGAGAGCATGCTGCTCCTCCTTCCCGTCGGCCGCGGCGAGCACGATCGAATCCTTGGTGCCGCCGCCCTGGCTCGAATTCACCACCAAGGACCCTTCGCGCAACGCGACGCGGGTGAGGCCGCCCGGGACGATGCAGACATGGTCGGCGCCGGTCAGCACGAACGGCCGGAAATCGACATGGCGGGGGCTGACCCCCTGCTCGGTCAGCGTCGGCACGGTCGAGAGCGCAAGGGTCGGCTGGGCGATGTAGCGATGCGGCTCGGCGACGAGCGCGGCGCGGAACTGCTCGATCTCGGCCGAGGCGGCGGTGGGGCCGATCAGCATGCCGTAGCCGCCCGACCCGTCGACCAGCTTCACCACCAGGGTCTCGAGATTGTCGAGCGTGTAGCGCAGGGCCTCGGGCTCGCGGCAGCGCCAGGTCTCGACATTGGGCAGCTGCGCCTCCTCGCCCGAATAATAACGGACGATGTCGGGCATGTAGGAATAGATCGCCTTGTCGTCGGCGATGCCGTTGCCCGGCGCGTTGACGATCGCGACGTTGCCGGCGAGATAGGCGGCGAGCAGGCCGGCGACGCCAAGCATCGAGCGCGGATTGAAGATGAGCGGATCGAGGAAATCGTCGTCGATCCGCCGGTAGATGACGTCGACGCGGACGCGGCCGTCGATCGTCCGCATCCAGACGATGTCGTCGTCCACCTCGAGGTCGGTGCCCTCGACCAGCTCGATGCCCATCGTGTCGGCAAGGAAGCTGTGCTCGTAGAAAGCCGAATTGTGGTGGCCCGGCGTCAGCAGCACGCAGACCGGAGCGCGGGCGCCATGCGGCGCCACGGAATAGAGCGTGTCGCGCAGCAAATCCGGATAATTGTCGACCGGCTGGACGGCGAAACGATCGAACAATTCCGGGCAGAGGCGGAGCATCGCCTCCCGATTCTCGATCATGTAGGAGACGCCCGACGGCGTGCGGACATTGTCCTCGAGCACGACGAACTCCTCCGCGCCGGTGCGGACGAGGTCGATGCCGGAAATATGGGCATAGACGCCGTGCGGCGGCCGCGCGCCGGCGACGGGGATGCAATATTGCGGGTTGCCCAGCACGATGTCGGCGGGAACCACGCCGTCGGCGATGATCCTGCGCTCGCCATAGACGTCGGCGATGAAGGCGTTGATCGCGCGCACCCTCTGTTCGAGGCCGGCCGAGAGCTTGTCCCATTCGCGGGCGGTGAAGATGCGGGGGATGATGTCGAACGGGATGATCCGCTCCGCCGAATCCTTCTCGCCATAGACGCTGAAGGTGACGCCGAGAGTGCGGAAGGCGGCTTCGGCGGCCTGCTGGCGCCGGCCGAGCTCGCCGGTGCCCGTGTCGGTGAGCCAGGAAGCGAGCGGCTCGAAGCCGGCGCGCGGCGCGCGGCCGCCGCCCCAGAGCTCGTCGAAGATCCGCTTCCTCACCACTCGGGCCGCCCCCACGCGCGTCCGCGCCGGAAAGCGGCGGCGGCGCGGGCCCGCCCCGCTGGCGAGGATGAATATGCCTTCAGGGCTGGGGCCTCACGCTCTTGGCTCCGGCTTCGTCGTCATCGGGGCGCTCCAGACAGGAAGTGGCGAGATGGTAATGCAATCCGGCCGATCTGTATCCACGGGACCGGGCCTCCCATGCTGCAGCGCGGCACGGGCAGTTCACCGCGCGCGGGCGCGAAAGGCAATCGCATCGAGACGTGAATTGTTCACCCGGCCGCCTGCCCGCCGCGGCTGCGGCCGTTCGTCCCCGCCCCCGGGAGGCGCGGGTCTTGTTCGGCTGCCCGGTTCGGACGTAGGGCACAGCCCGATGTACCGGGACTGGAGCGACTTCTATCTGCTCATCGGCTCGGCGGGGTCCGGGCTGATCGGGCTGTTGTTCGTGGTGTCGAGCCTCACCAGCGGCCTCGAGCGCGCCACCAGCCAGCGCGGCGCGCGCCTCTATCTGACGCCGATCATCTTCCATCTCGCCGCAATCGTCGTGCTGAGCGCCGTCGCGATGGTGCCCGGCGTGCCGCGCGCGGCGGTGGTTGCGGTCGCCGGGCTGATCGCCGCGGCGGGCGCGGCCTATGCGGCGATGATCCTCCACGGCCTGCTCAACCCGATTGTGCCGGAGCCGCCGCACTGGACCGACAAATATTTCTACGCCGTCGCGCCCGGCGCGCTCTATCTGCTGCTTGGCGCGGTCGCCGTCGCAATCCGGAGGGAGGCCGCCTGGGCGCTGATGGGCGAGGCCGCGCTCGCTTTGGCCCTACTGCTGCTCGCCATCCGCAACGCCTGGGACCTCGCGACATGGCTGGCGCCGACGGCGGACCCGGCGCCGGATCGGGACCCCAGCGGGTAGCGCCTCAGCCCTCGCCGGCGCGGGCGGCGAGATCCATGAAGTTGCGCGCCGCCTCGCGGTCGGCCTCGTCCTTGAACGCCACGTCGAGATCCGGCGCGGTGCCGAGCATGTGCATCAGGGCCCAGAGCGCGAAACGGCGGCCGCGATCCTTCTCCAGACCGAAATCGACCCTCATCCGCTCGATGCCGGCGTCGAGCGCGCCCGGCCCGATCGACGCCATGTCGGTCGTCCCGAAATAACGCTGCAGCTGGTCGCCGAAATCCATCGACCGTTCCTAGGCCCGCGGCGATCCAGCGCAAGCCGGAGCTGCGGGGCCGACGCCTGCGACACGGCAAAAGGAAGGCTCCGCGGACGAACCGCGGAGCCTTCAGATTGCCGTCATTCGTGGTCGACGGTCCGGGCCGGGGAGAGGGAGGGGGCCCATCCCCGGGACTATCGGCCGACTGTGTCACGGGTTTGTCCCACCCCCCTGTCGCTTCGAGGCCGGCGGCGCCGGGCAGCGCCTTTCGAGAGTGTCGCCGATTTGCCGCTGTCGTGCCCGCCGGGCAACAGTTTGTGTCGCGTTCCTGACGGCCCGGAAAAACGCGGTATAACGGGCTCGGCTAAAGCCCTCTCATGCTGATGGAAACGACACCGGTGAACGAGAAGAGCCGCATCCTCATCGTCGACGACGATCGCTCGTTGCGCGGCCTGATTCGGGATTTTCTCGCCGGTCACGGCTATACCGTCTTCGAGGCCGATGGCGGCCAGGCGATGCGCAAGGTGCTCGAGCAGCAGGCGGTGAACGTCGTCGTGCTCGATGTGATGATGCCCGGGGAGGACGGGCTCTCGCTCGCACGGACCTTGTCCACCAGGCGGGACATCGGCATCATCATGGTCTCGGCGCTCGGCAGCGAGACGGACCGGATCATCGGGCTCGAAGTGGGTGCCGACGATTACCTCCCCAAGCCGGTGTCGCCGCGCGAGCTGCTCGCGCGGATCAGGGCGGTGCTGCGCCGCCAGCACCAGCAGGAAGAGGCCGAAGACGGCGGCGGCGCCTGCATTTTCGAAGGCTGGACGTTCGATGTGGTGCGCCGCGTGCTGCGCGACCCGCTCAACGTCATCATCACCCTGTCGGAGGGCGAATTCTCGCTGTTGAAGGTGTTCGTCGAGCGGCCGCAACGGGTGCTGACCCGCGATCAGCTGCTCGAATATGCCCGCGGCCCCGACAGCGATGCATTCGACCGCGCCATCGACACGCAGGTGAGCCGCCTCCGCCGCAAGCTCGGCACGCGGACCGCGACGGAGCTGATCCGAACCATTCGCAGCGAAGGCTATATGTTCCTGCCGAAGGTCGTGCGGCAGTGAAGGCGAAGCGGCGATTGCGCCGGCCTTATTCGATCCTCGGCCACACCCTGCTGCTGGTGATCGGCATCGTCGCTCTGCTCACCCTTCTCAACCTCGCCATCGTTCTCCTGCGCCCGCCGCCCCGCGACGTTCCGCTCTCCTCCTATGAGGTATCGCGTCTGCTCAAGGGTGAAGGCATCGCCAAGAACAGCGAGACGCTGCGGACGATCTCGTCCCGGCTGCCGCCGAAGCTGGAGCGGCGCAGCATCGACGACGAGCTGGCCGAGCGCGCCATCGCCCGCCAGCTGGGGCTGGCGCCGGCCGATGTCCGGCTGCGCCGCCTGGGCATGCGCCGGAATCGGTTCGACGGCGGCCTGAGCCAGGACCGGCGCGAGCTCGCGGCTTATGGGATCGACCGGTTCGATCCGGTGATCTTCGGCTCGTTCGAAGCGGCGGCCCGAGGGGGCGACGGAGCGTGGCGAATCGTGTCGAGAAAAGGGGATGAGACGGCCAATTGGCAGTTCGGCACCGCTTTGCGCATCATCCTCTCCCTCCTGCTCGTCGTCCCGATCGCCTGGCTGTTCAGCCAAAGGATCGCCCGGCCGATCCGGGCCTTCGCGACGGCCGCCGGCCGTCTCGGCAACCAGCGCCACGCCGAGCCGGTCGAAATCGCCGGACCGGCGGAGATCAGGCTGGCGGCGGCGGCGGTGAACGAGATGCAGACGCGGATCGGCCGCTACGTCGCGGAACGGACCTCGGTCGTCGGCGCCCTCGCCCACGATCTGCGCACGCCGCTCTCCCGGCTCAACTTCCACCTGGCCGGGGTGCCGGACGAGCTTCGCGGCAAGGCGGAAGCCGAGATCGCCGAGATGGAGCAGATGATCGCGGCCACGCTCGAATTCGTCGAGAACGAGACGCGGCTGCATCCGGGCGAGCTGGTCGACCTCGCCTTGCTCGTCGAGGGCGTCGTCGACGATCTCGCCGATCTCGGCCGGGATGTCAGGATCGAGCGCGTCGCGCCGGCCACGGTGCTTGGCGACACCCTCCTGCTGAAACGGCTGTTCGGAAATTTGATCAACAATGCCGTCTTCTACGGGGGCCGGGCGACGGTGACGCTGGAAGCGGGCCACGGGCAAGCCGTGGTCGAGGTGGCCGACGAGGGGCCCGGCCTGTCGGCGGCCGATCTCGAACGTGCCTTCGAGCCTTTCTATCGCGCCGAAGCCTCCCGCAACCGCTCCACCGGCGGGATGGGCCTCGGCCTCGCCATCGTGAAGGCCGCGGCGGAGCGGCATGGCGGCGCGGTCACGCTCTTCAATCGCACGCAAGGCGGCCTGTGCGCGCGAGTGACGCTGCCGACCTTTTAGAGGCTTCGATCCCGCGAGGCTTGCGCGAACGGGTCCGTCACCGCTCGCCGCGGCCGCGGCTGCGGATTTCGTCCGGCGTGATCTTGCCGTCCCGGTTGAGATCGAGGATCAGGAAGCGCTGATCGGCCGCATGGCGGAACTCGGCGGCGCTCACCCCGCGATTCATGTCCGCGTCCGCGGCCATCACCGGCTCGGGCAGGTTGAGCAGGCCGCCCATGCCGCGCCCTTCGGCACCGGCCGGGCGGCTGCCCCCTTCGGGCCCTCCACCATCGCCACCGCCGCCGCGCCCCATGCCGCGCCCTCCGCCGCCGCCGCC
>JAQGLF010000379.1 GCA_028293025.1 Alphaproteobacteria bacterium | reverse complement strand
CAAATTAATAATCGGCGCTTTTCGCATTGCTGCTTATTGTTGAATACGTGAAACTTTGCCAGCTATTTGTGCCGCTAATTGCGGCGGACTACACTAGGAACAATCTGCGCAGGTTGTCCTTTAACCGTGCCGCTTTTAACCGACACAATCTTCCCCTTCTTTTCTTCCTTTGGCGCAACTCCAACCAATTTTTTCGATGTGCGTGGCGGCTTCACACAGCCATCATGTCTCGGCATAAAAATGAACTTTCTTCGTAAGATATTTGGCCGAAACAAAGTAGACTGCCCAAAGCAAGAGCCTTGGCTATCAGGCGAAAAGCTGTATGAAGGCTTCCCGCTTTTACTGCGTAAGCCAGCGGTAATTGACTACGCTAATCTGCCACCAGCACTATTGACCATCGTTCAGCACCTCGAAAAAACCAAGCCGAACGGACTACCGGAGCCAGACTACAATCATGCACTTGCCGACTTTGATCAGGAGGTCATCAATTATCTCCCGAGTAGACGAACTGGCCGCGTGGTTCTAGTTGAGACTTTCGGGCATAAACGGAGCTATTACTGTTATTGCGATGCCGCTGCATCGCCGGAGGAAATTAAGAATCATTTCGAAGAGCGATACCCATCGTTCCGTCTCGAAATTTCAAAGCGCCCAGACTCGGAGGCGAAGTTCATACGGCAGTATGCTAAAGAACACTGTTAAGGAGCCGAACAAATCGCACCAGCCGACAGCGTGGGCTGCGAGATCTGTCCTGGACGGTAACATTTCAGACGCCCACGCTGCTGCTGTGCTTTGTAGTTCGGTGACTTACACGCGTCATCCAACTCGCACTGAATCAGAATGAAACTTCAAACCTTCGTTGGCATCGGCCAAATGTTGGCAGGCTTGAGTTGCGGCGCGTCTCTGATTTGGCATTCCGCATCTGCCCGCAGCTTTGGAGTTCTCGGCACACTTGTTTTTAGTAGCTGGTCGCTTTATCTCCTCCGTTCGAGGCCGTCCGCGAAACCGACTCATCCAGAAGACCCTGCCATCAAATGCGGTCAGTGTGGCATCAGCTTCCAAGCAGGGGCGTCACGCTGCCACTTTGTGGCTGGCACCCACCGGCAAACGATTCCCCTGGAACCAACGTCGCCTAATTCGACATTGATGGCTACCCTTCGCGTTGTGACATTGCCCCTTGGAAGCGTTCAGAATGGACATGGCAGCATTCACAACAATGAACCCAACGTCGCCGAACCTATTGTAGAGTAGGTCTCCGCGAAGACAGGTGGCGAGTTCATCATTAGCATCGCTGCGACTTGTTCAACCAATTTCTGGAGTCTGACCAACTATCCACAATGCCCATCGCTGGTCCCAGGAGCCCTGCGGTGAAGTTTTTATTCTTGAGCAAGTAGATGGCAGTAGCCGTGCAAAATATATTTATAAATATGAACTCAGCGCCAGTAGAATCCGGGAATTGCAGCAGCTGCCTTACTTCCTCAAATGCAGCTGCTGTCCACTTCACTCATCGTCCAAGCGAACGATTGATAAAGACAGCCGCTGTCCAACAGGATGTTAGCCGTCGCTCGCCTCAGCCATGAATAAAGCCCAAAAGAAGAAGAGTCTGGGACGGCAGCTTCTAACTGGAGCCGCCATCGCTCTTCTGCTCTTCGCTTCATGCGTTGCATACTTCTATTTCATCAGTCGCCATATCGCGGAGGAGTCCGGCCAGCGTGCGCTACTCGCACAGCTACGCAGCGACCTCGCCGAGTATCACGAGCAGCATGGCGTCTTTCCAACCGAACTTTCCGCCGTCCCGGTCTCGAAATTTTCCGACGGGTCCTCTCCAGCGACGCTTCAGCAGTTTAGTTACACGTCCGATGGATCCAGCTTTACTCTCTCTTGCATCGGTGCCTCGACACATAAGCTCGTTACCGTTACCAGCGACGAGATTGCAGCGGATTGAAGGTCCAAATGGAGACACTTGCAGCGACTAATCAAACGCTTCTTGGATCAGTCGGGCGCACGAGTCTTGCAAGTTCAAAATTCTTTACTCCGCCCGGCTGGTCGCAGAGCTTGCCGTTGTCCCCCAAAAAAACTCACTCCGATACACTCATATGACCAATCCAGCAAAGAACACAATCTGTCTATGGTTCGATCGCGAAGCCGAAACTGCGGCACGTTTTTATGCCGAGATTTTTCCCGATTCTTCCGTCGGTGCGGTTCATCGAGCGCCGGGGGATAATCCATCTTGCAAAGAAGGCGAAGTCTTGAGCGTCGAGTTCATGGTGATGGGAATTCCCTGCATCGGACTCAACGGCGGACCGGGTGTTGTGCACAACTGGGCATTCTCGTTCCAGGTTGCGACCGATAACCAAGCTGAGACAGATCGCTACAGGAAAGCGATTGTGGGCAACGGCGGCCAGGAGAGCGAGTGTGGCTGGTGCAAGGACAAATGGGGGATAAACTGGCAGATTACGCCGACCGCTCTGACAAAAGCGTTCACCGGTCCAGACCGTGCTTCCGCCAAACGGGCATTTGACGCGATGATGACAATGAAAAAAATAGACGTCGCGGCAATTGACGCGGCGGTCCGTGGTTAACATCGCGATGATCCAAAACAAAAGGGATAACAAGCATTTGGAAAGCAACGGCTGACCGCTCCGAGTCGGAATAACCCTCTTTACTACAACCTTTAACCTTGTTGCGGAGCGGCGCTCCCGGTAGCCGGTGCCACACCTCGATGTTAGGCATATTGCCATGAAATTCAATTCAACAACGTCCATGCTTGTGCCGTCGTCCGTGACGATCTGCTACTTGATTCAATTGGTTGGTGCCGCTATTCGTCCATTCTATGGAGTTCAAGGGGACAGGTAGATTATTGAAAGAGGAGAGTTCAAGGGGACAGAGTTCAAGGGGACAGGT
>JAQGLF010000204.1 GCA_028293025.1 Alphaproteobacteria bacterium | reverse complement strand
CGGAGCGCCGGTCGCAGGGGCCTGAGCGGCCGCCGCCGCGGGAGCGGGCGGCGCCGTCCGGACGGGCGGCGGGCCCTGCGCGAAGGCCGGATCGGCGAGGCCGCCGATGATGGTTCCGACCATAAGGGCCGCGCACAGCCGCCGGCCGTTGGAAAATGCTTTGATCGCTGTCACGCGTCCCCGCCATGGTTTTCGCCGGCACCTGGTGCCGGAGGGTGTCCCTGTCCGTTCCTGCCCTGCCCGATCATGCTCAACCGATCAAGCCGCCAAGCTTCGACCACAGGCCAAAAGACGCCAAGTCGTTGAGAGTGACGAAGATCATGAGCGCCAGGAGCGCGGCAAGGCCGGTCCGGAACGCCCATTCCTGCGCCTGCGGCTGGAGCGGCCGGCGCCGCACGGCTTCGATCGCGTAGAAGAGCAGATGACCTCCGTCCAGCATCGGGATTGGCAGGAGGTTGATGAATCCCAGATTAAGCGAGATGATCGCCACGATCCAGAGATAGGCGATCGGCCCCATGCTCACCTGCTCGCCCGATACCCGCGCGATCTTGAGCGGCCCGCCAAGCTCGGAGACGGAGCGCGTGCCGCGGATCATCTGGCCGATGGCTTCGATCGTGGTCCGAATGATGCCGGCGCTGATGCGCACCGATGCCACTGGAGAGTCGAGCACCGATACTGGAACTCTGACGGGCATGCCCCCGCCGATCCCCATGAACCCTATGCGCATCTGGTTGCCGAAATTGTCGCGCAGAACATGGGGTTTCGGAACCGCCGCCGTGGTGAAGGGCCGCCCCTGGCGCACGCCCTGGATCGCGATCCGCTCGGCTGGGTGATAAGCGATATATTGGGCGAGATCCTCCCAGCGCTCGACCGTTTCTCCGCCGATCGAAGTGATCCTGTCACCGGGCTCTATCCCTGCCGCCGCGGCGGGCGAGCCGTGCTCCACCGAAGAGATCAACGTCGGCGTCCGCGGCTCCCCGTAAGCGATGAGGAATCCGCACAAAATCACGATGGCGACGATGAAATTGGTGACCGGCCCCGCCGCCACGATCAGGAAGCGTTGCCAGACCGGCTTGGCCTGGAAGGTCCGCGCCCTTTCCTCGGCCGGAAGCATCAGCCACTCGTCCGAGGGCTGGCCCGCTGCATTCATGTCGCCGGCGAACTTCACATAGCCGCCGAGCGGCAGCAGGCATACCTTCCAGCGGGTGCCGCGCCGGTCGGTCCAGCCGAACAGCTCGCGGCCGAAGCCGATCGAGAACACGTCCGCCTTCACGCCGAAGAGGCGGCCGACGAGATAATGACCCATTTCGTGGACGAAGATCAGCGGCCCGATGACGAGCACGAAGCTCAGGATCGTCCAGAGGAAGCCGGGATGGGCGGTGGTCAACGCAAATACCTTTTCTTGGCCGCTTCGGCCCGGCGGCGTGCTTCGGCGTCGACGGCGAGGACGTCGGCGATCGAGCCCGGCGCGTCCGGGCCATAGCATTGCAGGGTCTCGGCGGCGATGGAAACGATATCGAGGAAACCGATCTCGCCCGCAAGGAAGGCGGCGACCGCGACTTCATTGGCCGCGTTGAGCACCGCCGGCGCCCCGCCGCCGGCATCGAGCGAGCGTCGCGCCAGGCCCAAAGCGGGGAACCGCGCGAGGTCCGGCGCCTCGAAGCGCAACGTGCCGAGGCGCACCAAATCGAGCCTCTCGCAGGGCGTCGCCATCCGCTCCGGCCAGGCGAGCGTATGGGCGATCGGCACCCGCATGTCCGGCGCGCCGAGCTGGGCGAGGACCGAGCCGTCGATATATTCGACCAGGCTGTGGACCACCGATTCCGGGTGGATCACCACCTCGAAGCGGTCGGCGGCGAGCGGAAAGAGGTGGAAAGCCTCGATCAACTCGAGCCCCTTGTTCATCAGGGTCGCGGAATCGACCGAGATCTTGGCGCCCATCGACCAATTGGGGTGGGCGACCGCTTCGGCCGGGGTGACCGCGCGCATCTCCTCGATCGACCGCGTCCGGAACGGGCCCCCGCTGGCGGTGAGGATGACCCGGCTGACCGCGGCGGGCCGCGCATGGTCGAAGCATTGGAAGATCGCATTATGCTCGGAATCGACCGGCAGCAGGGTCGCGCCGCTGCGCCGGGCGGCCCCGGTCATCAGCGCGCCGGCCGAGACCAGGGCTTCCTTGTTGGCGAGGGCGACGGTGCCGCCGGAGGCCAAGGCAGCCATGGTCGGCGCGAGGCCGGCGGAGCCGACGATCGCCGCCATCGTCCAGTCGGCGCCCGAGCCGGCGGCGTCGAGCACGGCCTGGCCGCCGGCCGCGGCCTCGATGCCCGAGCCGGCGAGCGCTGCCTGAAGCGCCGCGAGGCAGGTCTCGTCCGCGATCACCGCGCGGCGGGCGCCGACGCGGCGCGCCGCCTCGGCGAGGCCGGCGACGTCGCGATGGGCGGTCAGCGCCACCACTTCGAACCGGTCGGGCGCGCGCGCGACCAGATCGAGCGTGGAACGCCCGACCGAACCCGTCGCGCCGAGGATCGCAATCGTCCGCCGGGTCACGCAGAACCCAGGGTGGCGACCAGCACGATCAGGGTCGCGACGATCACCGGCAGCAGCCCGTCGAGGCGGTCG
>JAQGLF010000202.1 GCA_028293025.1 Alphaproteobacteria bacterium | reverse complement strand
GCGCTTCTACACCGAGGAGGATCGCGCCGGCGGCGAGCCGCGGCGGGCGCTCGAAACCGCCTTGCGCGAGGGCAAATACGAGAAGGAAGCGTGGCGGGTCCGCAAGGACGGCACCCGCTTCTGGGCGAGCGTCGTGCTCGATCCGATCTACAATGAAAGGGGCGAGCTGGCCGGCTTCGCCAAGATCACCCGCGACATCACCGAGCGGCGCAAGGCGCAGGAGGAGCTGGAGGAGACGCGCGCCGCCCTGTTCCAGTCGCAGAAGCTGCAGGCGCTGGGCGAGCTCACCGGCGGCATCGCCCATGATTTCAACAATCTGATGACGGTGATCCGCGGTTCGGCCGATCTCCTCCGGCGCCGGGACCTGCCGGAGGACAAGCGCCGGCGCTATCTCGAGGCGATCATCGAGACGGCGGACCGCGCCGCCACCCTCACCAGCCACCTCCTCGCCTTCGGGCGGCGGCAGGCGCTGAACCCCGAGGTGACCGACCTCAACGTCCGGCTCGACGCATTCGGCGAAGTGCTCGGCCGCACGCTGGGCGGGGGGATCGAGGTGCGCCTCGCTCTGGCGCCCGCGCTCTGGCGCGCCGAGGTCGATACGGCGCAGCTCGAAACCGCTTTGCTCAACGCCGCCTTCAATGCCCGCGACGCGATGCCCGACGGCGGCCGCATCACCATCTCCACCTTCAACGCGGAGGGCAAAGGCCATGCGGCGGGCAAAGACGGGGCGGAGGGCAAAGACGGGGACGAAGTCTGCGTCGCGATCAGCGACACCGGCGACGGGATGAGCGACGAGGTGCTCGCCCGCGCCTTCGAACCCTTCTACACCACCAAGCCGGTGGGGAAGGGGACCGGCCTCGGCCTCTCCCAGATCCACGGCTTCGCCGCCCAGTCGGGCGGCCGCGCCGAGATTCTCTCGAAGATCGGGGAGGGTACGACGATCCGGCTCTTCCTGCCGCGGTCGGACAAGCAAATCGGCGAAGCGCCCGAGACGCAGGAGGCGCGTCCCGCCCGCTCCGGCGCCTGCGTGCTGGTCGTCGAGGACAATGATCAGGTCCGCGAATTCGCCCTGAGCCTGCTCGAAGAGATGGGCTATGGCGTCCTCCCCGCGTCCTGCGCCGACGAGGCGCTCGAGCGGCTGGAGCGGGACCGCGTCGACATCCTCTTTTCGGACGTCGTCATGCCCGGGCTGAGCGGCGTCGACCTCGCCAAGCTGGCGCGCGGGAAACGGCCCGATCTGCCGGTCGTGCTTGCCAGCGGCTATAGCGACGAGATCCTCGCCGGCGCGGGCGCGAGCTTCGAGTTCGTCCGCAAGCCCTATGATGCGGGGGCGCTCGACAGCGCGCTTCAGCGGGCGCTGGCGCAGGTGGAGACGGTCGGCGCCTGAGAGCGGGCGGCCGATAGCGGCAGAGAACCTAAAGAGGACAGACTCTATTGGGCGATCCAAACGAATCGCCCAATGCTCTAATGTCGACGATGCGAAGCCGACCCCAAAAGATTCCTGGAGACAGGCGCGTCAGGGCTCCCGCTCCGCGGTCACATCCTGCCCACCATGGTGGAGCACGACCTTCGACGCGCGGCCGGAGGCATCCAGCACGAAGCTGAGCTGCGCGTCGAGTACCTTCAGGAAGAATTCCGTCTCGCTGGAGGGAAAGATCCGGACTTGTTGCGTGCCCGTGCGCTGGGTCAACAGCTGATTGCCATCGCGCGTAACGGTGAGGATCTCCTGCGGACCGACCCGATAGCGTCCCGTCAACCGATCGAGCTGGGCGGACGAGAGCGTCACAACAGGCCACGCGCGCGGTGCCTTTGGGATCGGCTGAAGCGGCATGAGCGGCGTGCCGGTCAACAGGTAGAGGCCGATATCATCCGAGGCGGGATCGGGCGCCCCATTGACCAGCACAACGACGCCGCGCCGGCGCGCGGGATCGAAGCCGAGGAAGGTCCTGGAGCCTTCGGTCGCGCCAGTGTGGGAGACGATCTCGCCGATCGGTGTCTTCATCAAGTTCAGGACGATTCCGATCCTGACCGTCGGGGGGAAGATATCGGCGCGGGGCACACGCATTGCGGCCAGGTCTTCCGCGAGCGGCCCGCGTACGCGCCCGAGCGCGGCGCCGAGCAGGGTGAGCAGGTCGTCGACGTCGGAGCGCAGCCCACCGGCGCCGGGCAGTGGGCCAAAGTCCCAGGGCGGGGTCGGCCGCATATACTCGTCATGGGGCTGTGCGAGGCGGGCTTTCTGGTCGGGCGACAGGCCGACCATTGTGTCCTTCATTCCGAGCGGGCCGGTGATCCGGTGGCGGAGGAGCGTCGCATAATCCGTGCCGGCACGGCGGGCGAGCAGGTCGCCGAGCAGCGCCACGCCGAGATTTGAATATTCAAACTCGCTGCCGATGTCGCGGGTCAGCCGGATCTGCTTCAGACCGGCGAAGAGATCCTGCTCCGAATAATCCGCATAGGGATTGTCCGGATCCTTCGGATTCATATTCTTCGGCAGCCGTGGAAGGCCCGAATGGTGGGTGGCGAGATCGAGCAGGGTGATCTTGCGCCCATTGCGTTCGGGAAGGGTCACGCCGGCGGGCAGATATGTATCGGCCGGATCATCGAGCTTCACCTCTCCGGTGCGCGCCATGTCGGCCAGCAGCAGACCGGTGAATACCTTGGTGATCGAACCCAGCTCGAACAAAGTGCGCCCGTTGAACGGCGGCGCGCCGGTCGGGCCGCGGGCGACGATCCGGCGCCCTTCCGGCGTGATGATCCCGACGACGATGCCCTCGCCCGGTCGCGCGGCAATGCGCGCGTCGAGCAGCCGCCCGATCTCGGCATCGGAGGGGATCGTCCAGGCGGAGGCCGGGTGGGCCGGCCCGGCAGACGGGCGGGCGAAGGTCAGCGGGAACGGTGTTGGCCACTGGCGCCATTCGCCCAACCAGTCATGCGCCGCGGCATCCCATCTGCCGGAATAGACGGCTTTCGCCGCCGGCACCTTGAACGACAAGGCCCCCTCCCTCGCCGAAATATCGGACAAGGCGAGGCCGCTCATATTCTGCTCGGGGCTGTCCATCGTGCCCTGGAGGCCGCCATGCCCGGTCGGCTTGATGTGGACGGCGAAGTGGATGATCACCAGCGCCGAGGCCCGGAGCGTGCCGACCCAATCGCCGGCCGCCTCCTGCGCCAGCGCCGCGGTCGACCAGGCGAAGAACGCCGCCGGAAACACCAACCATCCCAACCGCTTCGACATATCCTGCTCCCTGCCGATCCGCTTCTTTTACGCCGTCTCCCCCCTCACGGTGAAGATGTTGAGTTGAGCAGCCGGATATTTGCGCATCGTGCCCGGGCTCAGCGGCGTTGAGCTCGCCAAGCTCGCGCGCGGAAAACGGCCCGATCTGCCGGTCCTGCTTGCCAGCGGCTATAGCGACGAGATCCTCGCCGGCGCCGGCGCGAGCTTCGAGTTGGTCCGCAAGCCTTATGATGCGGGCGCGCTCGACAGCGCGCTTCAGCGGGCGGTGGAGCAGGTGGAGACGGCCGGCGCCTGAGGGCGGGCGGCCGATGGCGGCGCTGGTGGTGCGATCAGTTACGTCAGCTAATAGAGGTCGGGCTCCGGCTTTCTGTCGATTGACATAGGACGATCACGAAGGTCCGCAATGCGCCAATTGTCACTGTCGTAAGAGGGCCTAGTCCCCAAAGCGGCCATACCGGCACCTACCTATTTGGCCTGCCAGACCAAGAAAATTCGAGGGTCGCGGATCACGCAATTGCTGCGCAGTCGTGGTGCACCAAACGGCGGTGGCGACGCGTGCGTCCCGAACCAAGCTCAGAGCATTGACACATCATATTTGATGTGTAAGTTGCGCTTATGCCTTCCGCCGCCATCATAACGAATGACCGACAAGAACGCGAAGTAGCCGTTACGATCGATCAGATCACCCATGCCTTATCATCGGAGCAGGTTCTCAAGTCGATCGTCGAAGGGCTACCCAGCGAGGTCATCGACGGCGTCAGGCGGTCCCTCTCGTCCGAATTGCGCGAACTAGGGGAGATCCAGAAGGCATATAAGGACGCGCAAGCCGGTGACTTCGGCGGCCTTAAGGCCCGCGCGGGCAAAGATCCGGGATCCCAACTCATCGTGGCCAGGGTCATCAAAGGTTGGTCACAGAAGGATTTGGCCCGCCGCCTGTTCCTGCCCGAACAGCAGGTGCAACGCTACGAAGCCGAGCGTTACCGCAGCATCAGCCTCGGAAATCTCATCCGCGTGGCGAGAACGCTGGGCGTCCACCTTAATGCGGATTTGCCGAGCTCACCCGAGGATCCTTGGCTACCGACCTATGAGATGTCATCGGCCGAGCTGCAGAAGGTCTTGAAGCACGCGCGCGAGCACGGCTGGCTTGATAAGGCGGACCAATCGGACGACAGTGGCATCAGTCAGCTAAAACGAACCGTCGCGGAACATGTCGGCGAATATGGTACCCCCTCGCTGTTGCGCACGGGTCTCAATGTGGAGGACCGCTCCAAGGACTGGGTTCTGCTCGCCTGGAAAGCGCAGGTAACGCGCCACGCATTGAAAATCATCCCGAAGAAGCGGGTCAAATACCGCCCGCTCGATGTCTCCTGGCTCAAGGATCTCGTCCGCCTCAGCGCGAGCGAGGACGGACCATCACGAGTTCCCGACCTTCTTGCGGAACATGGGATCATCCTCGTGACGGAGCCCCAGATTGGGGGGATGAAGGTCGATGGCGCAGCGTTCCTCGTCGACGATACACCCGTCATCGGACTCACCTTACAACGCGATTCGCTCGATAATTTCTGGTTCACACTGCTGCATGAGGTCGCACATGTGATCCTGCATTATCGGACGGGGCTGGCCTCCGGCTTTTTCGACGATGTCGACAACCCCCAGGTCGATGAATTCGAGGATGAGGCGGACAAGTTTGCCAGCAATATGCTGATCCCCGAGGAGCTGTGGACCCGCTCGCCGGCACGAATCGCGAAGACGGCTGAACCTGTTGAGCGTCTCGCGCGACAACTCGAAATTGCCCCAGCCATCGTTTTCGGCCGGATACGCCTGGAACGGAAGAACTACGCAATATTCTCGGACAAGATCGGGATGGGGAAGGTTAGGAAGCAGCTCCTCCCG
>JAQGLF010000187.1 GCA_028293025.1 Alphaproteobacteria bacterium | reverse complement strand
GACGCAGAGCAGAGCGGCGCCGTAAAAGGGGACGTTCTCGACGAATTCCACGAAGGCGTCCTTCACCTTCTCGAAGCTGCCATAATGATCGAGATGCTCGGGATCGATGTTGGTGACGACCGCGATCGTGCCGTCGAGGCGAAGGAAGCTGCCGTCGCTCTCATCCGCCTCGACCACCATCCAGTCGGAGCTGCCGAGCCGGGCGTTGGAGCCGTAGGCGTTGATGATGCCGCCGTTGATCACGGTGGGATCGATGCCGCCGGCGTCGAGCAGGGCCGCGATCATCGAAGTGGTGGTGGTCTTGCCGTGCGTTCCCGCCACCGCCACCGTCGACTTCAGCCGCATCAGCTCGGCGAGCATCTCCGCCCGGCGGACGACGGGTACGCGCCTTTCATAGGCGGCGATCAGCTCCGGATTGTCCTTCCGGATCGCGGTCGAGACGACGACCACGGCGGCGTCGCCGAGATTGGCTTCATCATGGCCGAGGGCGATGGGGATGCCCGCCTTGCGCAGGCCTTCGACGACATAGCCCTCGGCGATGTCGGACCCCTGCACCTTGTAGCCGAGGATGTGCATCACCTCGGCGATGCCGGACATGCCGATGCCGCCGATGCCGATGAAGTGGATGGTCCCGATATCGGTCCCCACGCCCTTCATGCCGAGTCCGGGGCGCTCAGGCATAGGCTCCGTTGGGAATCGGGGTGAGGATCAGCTCCTCGGCGGGTACAGGTTCGTCGCCGAGGTCGCGGCCGGTCCGCTCGACCAGGTCGGCGAGGTCGCTCGCCGCGCGCGGACGTCCGACCGCCCGTGCCCGGGCGGCGGCATTGGCGAGCGCCTTCGGGTCGAGGCCGAGCTTCTGCATCTGCTTGGCCAGCTCGATCGGGGTGAAGCCGCCTTGCGGGATCATCCGCGCGCCGCCGGCCTTGGCCATTTCGCGCGCATTGGAGGTTTGGTGGTCGTCGGTGGCGGAGGGAAGCGGGATGAGGATCGCCGGCCGCCCGGCGGCGGTCTGCTCGTCGATGGTCGAGGCGCCGGCGCGGGCGATGACGAGATGGGTCCAGGCGAGCTTGCCGGGCATGTCGGCGATGTAGGTGGCGAGATCGGCGGGAATGGCGAGCCGGGCATATTTCGTCCTCACCTCCTCGATATCTTCGGCGCGGCATTGCTGGGTGACCTGGAGACGGCGCCGGAAATGCTCGGGGAGCAGGCCTAGCCCGTCGGGCACGACGTCGGAGAGCACGGTCGCGCCCTGGCTGCCGCCGGTCACCAGCACTCGGAAGATGCCGTCTTCGGTCAGCGCCGGATAAGGCTGGTCGCGAAGCGCCAGCACTTCGTCCCGCACCGGATTGCCGACGAGATGGACCTTGGCCGCATGGCCTTTCGACAGCCGGTCGACGTCGGGATAGGCGGTGGCGATCGCATCGACCCTCCCCGCCATCAGCCGGTTGACCCGGCCGAGCACCGCATTCTGCTCGTGGACGAGGGTCGGGATCCTGTCGCGCTGCGCGGCGAGCAGGGCCGGCAGGGCCGGATAGCCGCCGAAGCCGATCACGGCGGCGGGCCGGAAGGTCTCGTAGAGGCGCGAGGCCATGGCGCGGCCGGTGAAGATGTTCCTGATCGCCCGCACCCACCCCGCCGGGCCGCCGCTCAGCCGTCCGGCCGGCAGGATATGGACCTGCACCCCGTCGAACAGGCCCGGGATGCGCGCGCCGCGGTCGTCGGTCACCAGCGCGACGCGATGGCCGCGCCGGATCAGCTCCTCGGCCAGGGAATGGGCCGGGATCATGTGGCCGCCCGTCCCTCCGGCGGCGAGGACATAATGGCGCGCGAAACTCATCGGCCGCTCCATTTCACCACATAAGGCGAGCGGTGGAGATAGGGGTTGCGGCGGGTGAAGGCGAGCAGCAGGCCCATGCCGATCGACAGGGCCACCATCGACGAGCCGCCATAGGAGATAAAGGGCAAGGTCATGCCCTTGGACGGGGCGATCTGGACGTTCACCGCCATGTTGATCAGCGCCTGCATGCCGAACTGGCAGACCAGGCCGGCGGCGGCGAGGACGACGAACTGGTCGTCCTCGTGGAGCAGGCGGATCAGCACCCGCGCGACTATGACGAGGTAGATAATGGCGATGGCGAGGCAGGCGATGATGCCGAACTCCTCGCCGATCACCGAGAAGATGTAATCGGTATGGGGCTCGGGCAGCTGGAATTTGTGGGTGCCCGCGCCCGGCCCGGCGCCGAATAGGCCGCCCGCGGTGATGGTCCTGAGCGCTGAATCGGTCTGATAGGTGTCGCCATGCTCGAACAGGAAGCCGTCGATCCGGGCATGGGCGACCGGATAGAAGAAATAAGCGAGGATCACGACCGCGACCGCGCCGATGCCGAGGACGATCAGGAAGCGCAGCGGCGCGCCGGACAGGGTCAGCAGCAGCACCCAGACCGAGGCGAAGATGATCGTCTCGCCGAAATTGGGCTGCTTCATCAGCAGCAGGGCGACGAGGGCGGTGAGGATGCCCGAGAGCGGCACCACCGGCAGGCTTTCGTCCTGGCCCTTGAGCGAGAGCAGCCAGGCGATGGTGACGATGAACAAAGGCTTCAGGAATTCGGACGGCTGGAACTGGGCGAAGCCGACGCCGAGCCAGCGCCGGGCGCCGTTCACCTCCGGCCCGAAGATCGGCACGAGGACGAGCATGGCGGTGAAGAGCAGGGTGCCGAGCAGGCAGAGCCGCCGCGCCTTGTCGCGGGGCAGCATTGAGACTGCGATCATCACCGGCAGTCCCGCCATGATCCAGATCAGCTGGCGGTAGAAGTAATGGAGTGGCGCGAAGGTCATGCCCGCGCCCGAATAACGCTGGCCGGCGGCCGGCGAAGCGGCCGCGACGGCGACCAGGCCGATCGCGATCAGCACCGAGACGAAGAAGAGCAGGATGCGGTCGATCTCCCAGAACCAGCGCCCGACCGCGCTTCGGTCCGAGCGGCCGAGACGATTGGCGCTCCTGCTCTTCAATTGCCCCACCAGGCTCATGACAATGCCTCCACCGCGGCGCGGAATGCTTCCCCCCGCGCTTCATAGTCGCTGAACTGATCGAACGAGGCGCAGGCGGGCGACAGCAGCACCACCTCCCCCGCTTTCGCCGCCCCCGCCGCCGCGCCCACGGCGCGGTCGAGCAACCCGCATTCCTCGACCGGCACTTTCGGCCGCAACAGCCGCGCGAACATCGGCCCCGCTTCGCCGATCGTGTAGGCGGCGCGGACATGGCCGAGCCAGGGCTCGCACGGATCGAGATCGTCCGACTTGGGCTCGCCGCCGAGGATCCAGTGCACCGCCGGATAGGCGGCCAAAGCGGGCGCGGTCGAAGTCGGGTTGGTCGCCTTGCTGTCGTTGACGAACAGGACGCCGTCCCGCTCGGCCACCCGCTCCATCCGGTGCGGAAGGCCGGGATAGGTGACGAGGCCGCGGGCGATCGCCTCGTCCGCCACCCCCAGCTCGCGCGCGACCGCGACTGCGGCTGCCACGTTCTGCGCATTGTGCGGGCCCTGCAGCGCAGGCCAGCGCGACTGGTCCTTCACCTGATCCGAGGAGACGAGGATCTTCCGGCCCGTCAGCTGGGCGGCGATGGCGCGGGTGTAGTCGTCCTCGGCCGCGATCACCGCGACATGATCGGGCGACTGCATCGCGAACAATCGCGCCTTGGAGGCGGCATAATCGTCCATGCCGTCATAGCGGTCGAGATGGTCGGGCGTGACGTTGAGCAAAATTGCCACGTCGCAGTCGAGGCTCTGGGTCAGGTCGATCTGGTAGGAGGAGAGCTCGAGCACATAGACGCCCACCCCGTTCTCATTGGCGGCCAGCGGCTCCTGGGCCAGGATGGGCAGTCCGATATTGCCGCCCATCGTCGTCGGGATGCCGGCCGTCTTGAGGATGTGGTGGAGGAGCGCAGTGGTCGTCGACTTGCCGTTGGTGCCGGTGATGCCCACGATCTTGTGCTTCGGCAGCGAGGGACGCGCCTGCGCGAACAATTCGATATCGCCGATCAGCGGTACCTTCGCCTGCCGCGCCCGCTCCGCGATCGGGTGGCGGTTGAGCGGCACGCCCGGCGACACGACGACACCCGCGAAGCCGTAGATCGAGGTCACCAGCGGATCGGCGAGACGCGTACGCCCGGACAAGTCGGCCCGCGCTTCTTCCTTCGAATCCCAGGCCATCACCTGCGCGCCGCTGGCCAGCAGCGCCTCAACCGTTGCCACGCCGGAGCGGGCGAGGCCCAGGACGGCATAGCTCTTGCCGGCGAAGGCGGGGCTGGCGATCACCGCAACTTCAGCGTCGACAGGCCGGCCAGGGCCAGCACGAAGGCGATGATCCAGAAGCGGATGACGACGGTGGGCTCGGACCAGCCCATCTGCTCGAAATGGTGGTGGATGGGCGCCATCTTGAACACGCGCTTGCCGGTCCTCTTGTAGAAGAAGACCTGGATGATGACGCTCATCGCCTCGACCACGAACAGGCCGCCGATGATGCCGAGCACGATCTCGTGCCGGGTCGCGACCGCGATCGCGCCGAGCGCGCCGCCTAGCGCGAGGCTGCCGGTATCGCCCATGAAGACCGCCGCCGGCGGCGCGTTGAACCAGAGGAAGGCGAGGCCGGCGCCGACGATCGCCGAGCACAAGACGGTGAGCTCGCCGGCGCCGAAGACGTGGGGGATGCCGAGATAGGCGGCGAACTTGGCGTTGCCGACGAGGTAGGAGATGACGAGGAAGGCCAAGGCGGCGATGATCACCGGCATCGAGGCAAGGCCGTCGAGGCCGTCGGTAAGATTCACCGCATTGCCGAAGGCGACGATGACGAACGCGCCGAAGAAGGGATAGAAGAAGCCGAGATCGACGACCGGCCCCTTCCAGAACGGGATGTAGAGCTCGGTCCCCGCCCCCCAGGTGATGATCGTGCAGCCGATCCCGGCGACGAGGAATTCGGCGAGCAGGCGAACCCGTGCCGAGACGCCCTTGTGGCTGCGCTTGGTGACCTTGTCGTAATCGTCGAGGAAACCGATCAGGCCGAAACCGATGGTGATCAGCAGGCAGGCCCAGAGATAGCGGTTGGTGAGGTCCATCCACAGCAGCATCGCCACCGACAGCGAAGTGAGGATCATCAGCCCGCCCATGGTCGGCGTGCCGCGCTTGGCGAGGTGGGTCTGGGGCCCATCGTCGCGGATCGGCTGGCCCTTGCCCTGCCGGACCCGCAGCCAGCCGATGAATTTCGGGCCGATCAGCAGGCCGAGGAAGAGCGCCGTCGCCGTCGCCGCGCCGGCGCGGAAAGTGATGTAATGGAAGAGGTTCAGCACCCCCGGGAAGCCAAGCTGCTGGGCGATCCATAAAATCATCAGCTCTTCCCGCCTGTCAACGCTTCGACGAGGGCGGCGAGGCCGATCGAGTTCGATCCCTTGACGAGGATGGAGTCGCCCGGCCGGGCCTCATTTCCGACCAGCTCCGTCGCTGCCGCCGCATCCGGCACATGCGTGATTTTAACCTTTTGGCCAAGCGCTTTCGCAAGCGCCGCCATCTCTTCGCCGACCAGGATGAGGCGGTCGATGCGGGCGGCATCGACCGGCTCCGCCAGCCCGGCGTGGAAATCCGCAGACCCCTCCCCAAGCTCGCGCATCGCGCCAAGCACGGCGAGGCGTCGGCCGTCGGCCGCCTGCGCGCCGAAGCTGCGCAGGGTCGCCGCCATCGACGCCGGATTGGCATTGTAGCTTTCGTCGATCAGCAGGGCTTCACCGCCGCCGACACGAATGACGTGGCGCTCGCCCCGCCCCTTCAACCCGGGCATGTCGGCGAGGGCGAGACCGGCGGCGGCGAGGTCGCCGCCCAGCGCTTCGACGGCGGCAAGCACGGCCAGAGCGTTCGAGACCCAATGATCGCCCGGCTGGGAAATGGTGAAGGTGAGCTCCGCCTCCGGCAGAATGGCCGCCACCAGCGAGCCGCCCTCCGGCGACGGCACCGAATCGCGGGCGCGGACGTCGGCGCCCCGGCCGAGGCCGAAAGTGACGATCTTCGCCGCATGCGGGCGGGCGGCGGCGATCAGCCGGTCGCGATGGGGGCTGTCGAACGGGACGATGGCGGTGCCGCCCGGCTCCAGCCCCTGGAAGATCTCGCCTTTGGCGTCGGCGATCTCCTCCTCGCTTGCGAAAAATTCGCGATGGGCGGGGGCGATGGCGGTGACCAGGGCGACGTGCGGGCGCACCAGCCGGGTCAGGGCGGCCAGCTCGCCCGGGTGGTTCATGCCCATTTCGAACACCCCGAAGCGCGCCGCGCGCGGCATCCGCGCCAGCGACAAGGGCACGCCGGTATGGTTGTTGTAGCTCTTGACCGAGCGGTGCGCCGCGCCCGGCGCCGACCGGTCGAGCGCCGCATAGAGCGCCTCCTTGGTGCCGGTCTTGCCGACCGAGCCGGTGACGCCGCAGATGCGGGCGCCGCTGCGGCCGCGCGCGGCGCGGCCGAGATCGCCGAGCGCCTTTGTCGTGTCGGCGACGCGCACGTGCGGATGGGGCGTCTCGGCGCCGACCAATGCTCCCGCCGCGCCGGCGGCGAAGGCCTGGTCGAGAAAGCGATGGCCGTCCGTCGCCTCGCCCTTCAGCGCGACGAACAAATGGCCGGGCGCGACCTCGCGGGAGTCGAAGGTGACTCCGCTCGCCTCGAAGGGTGTGGAAGCGGTGCCGCCGGTTGCCGCGGCGATCTCGTCCGAGGTCCAGAGCGCGCTCATAGCCCCTCCCCTTCAGGGGAGGGGTTGGGGCGGAGCCGGTCCGGGCAAACAACCACGGGCTTCGCCAAATGGCCCCGACTCCCCCACCCCTTGATCCCCTCCCCTGAAGGGGAGGGCCTTGTGTGTGAGCCCCTCCTCACGCCGCGCACCCCCGCGCCACGGTCACATCGTCGAAGGGGAGCACCCTGTCTCCCACGATCTGGCCCTGTTCATGGCCCTTGCCGGCGAGGAGGACGATGTCGTCGGCGCCGGCTTCGGCGATAGCGGCGGCGATCGCCTCGCGGCGGTCCGGAACCTCGCTCGCCTCCGGCGCGCCCTGGAGGATGTCGCGGCGGATGGCGGCCGGCTCCTCGCTGCGGGGATTGTCGTCGGTGACGATGACGAGATCGGCCAGCCGCGCCGCGACCGCGCCCATCTCCGCACGCTTGCCGACGTCGCGGTCGCCGCCGGCGCCGAAGACGATGATCAGGCGCCCCCGGGCGTGCGGCCGCAGCGCTTCGATCGCCGCCTCGATCGCGTCGGGCGTATGGGCATAATCGACATAGACCGGCGCACCGGCGCGGGTGATCACCGCCCGCTCCAGCCGCCCGCGCACCGGCTGCACCCGCGACAGATTGGCGAGCGTCTGTTCGAGCTCGCCGCCGGTGGCGAGGACGAGGCCCGCCGCGGTCAGCGCATTGGCGGCCTGATAGGCGCCGATCAGCGGCAGGTCGATCTGGTGCCGCCGTCCGTCCGCCTCCAGCGTCAGGCGCTGGCCGAGCTGGGTGGGCGCGCGCGCGATCAGCCGCAGCGTCTCGCCGCGCGCGCCCACCGTCAGCCGCCGGAGCCCCCGCGCCTCAACCCGTTTCACGACTTCGGCCGATCTGGCATCGTCCGTCCAGATCACCGCCGCGCCATCCGGCGCGACCACTTCCGTGAACAGCCGCATCTTCGCCTCGAAATAGGCGTCCATCGTCCCATGATAATCGAGATGATCGCGGCTGAAATTGGTGAAGGCGGCGGCCTGCACTGGCAGGCCCTCGGTCCGATATTGGGCGAGGCCGTGGCTCGACGCCTCGAAGGCAGCGTGGGTCGCGCCCTCGCGCGCGAGGCCCGCCATGTTGGAGAGAAAGGTGACGATGTCGGGCGTTGTGAGGCCGGTCGTCACCCTTTCATCGGCGGTTGTGACGCCGAGCGTGCCGATCGAGGCGGCGTGATGGCCCGCCATCCGCCATAATTGGCGGGTGAGCTCGACATTGGAGGTCTTGCCGTTGGTGCCGGTGACGGCGACAATGTGGCTGGGGAAGGGCCGGAAGAATTTCGCCGCCAGCGTCGCGAATTCCCGCCGCGGCTCGGCCGCCGCGACATGGGCCGCGCCTTCGACCCGCGCCTCCGGCCGCGCCACCACCGCCACCGCGCCCGCGCTCACCGCCGCGGGAATGAAATCCTCGCCGTTGAACATCGTGCCGCGAAACGCACCGAAGACGGTGCCGGGCGCGACCTTGCGATGATCGATCGCAAAGCCCGTCACCCGAGAATCGGAATCGATCCCGGTGAGGTCGCAAAGGCGCATCGAATCAATGCTCTTCTTCGCGATGGATGTAGGGGAGGACCTCGGCCATGTTGACGTCGCGCGTCGGGTCGGGCGCGACGCCGAGCAGGCTGCCGATCCGGCTCACCACCCGCGAGACGACCGGCGCGACGTTCCAGGCGGCGGTGTGGAAGCCGAAGGTCTCGGGCAGGGCCTTCGGCTCGTCCAGCATGCAGATGACGACATAACGCGGCGCTTCCATCGGGAACACGCCGGCGAAGGTGGTGACGACCTTAGCGCCGGTATAATGGCCGCCGACAAGCTTTTCGGCCGTCCCGGTCTTGCCGCCGATGCGGTAGCCCGGTGCGTCCGCCTTGCGGCCGGTGCCGTCGGTCACGACCAGCCGCAGCAGCGCGCGCATCCGGTACGACGTCTCCTCGGTATAGACGCGGTGGCCCTCCGGGACGGGGTGGTTCGGCCCCACCCTGATCAGGGTGGCGGGATGCCAGATGCCGCCGTTGAACAAGGCCGCATAGCCGAGCGCGAGGTGGAGCGGCGTCACCGCGATGCCGTGGCCGAAGCCCACCGTCATCGTCGCCAGATCCCCCCAATTGGCGGGGGTGAGCGTCCGCCCCCGCTCGTTCAGCTCCACCGCCACGGGCGCCATGAAGCCCATGCTGCGCAGAAACGCCTGCTGCCGCTGCGACCCGACCTGCGCCGCGCTCTGCGCCGCGCCGATGTTCGAGGAGCGCTGCAT